>CAYNDU010000162.1:0-10402 GCA_964395615.1 uncultured Pirellulaceae bacterium
GGGCTGACATGGGAACGTGCCGTTGGCACTGAAGAACAGACCTGTTTCGCCTGAGCCCAGGTCGCGGCGAAGCCACGCACGCAGCCCTGGGTCGGCATGCACAAGCTCACCAAGCCCTGGAAGGGCGACCGTAAGCCCACCTCCCGGAGTCACGTCCATGCCACGTCGTTTATCGGCTTGCCCATGCATCGGGTCCGAGATCGAATTCGGTGAACGATTTCTTTTGAAATGAACCTCGCTCGCGCAGCCAAATCCACTATCGCCCTTTGCAGGGCGATGCGCACGTAGATAACGGCGACCAGGGGCTGCGTGTCGGGTGTTTATCAATCGTTCTCCCCTTGCCGACCTGTCGTGGCGCCACCTCTTTTGCCTGCTTGATACTTGAATGGCTTGGCGCGTGAATCCATGGCAGGCCGGATGGACAGTCGTCAGGCGACATCCGTCGGCTGCTCATCTGCACGATTGGGCCCTGGTTGCGGCTTCCGTTCGGTACTGCCGGTAAACTGAACCGGGCGATGTGGCGTTCGATCGACCGTCAATTGGAAGATGTCGAATCGATTATAGCCACCCGATACGTCGTGGAATTGCTTGGGTTCCACACACTCAGAAAGGTCAAGTTCGGCATAGACAATCCCTTCCTCATCGCATCGCTCTTCACTTACTGGAGCGCCGCTCGGACCTGTGATCAACGAGACACTTCGCGGGCTGGATTCAAGGATCGTTGCCGCGTTTGAGTCCAGTCCTGCCAGAAACTCGAGCATCGCATTATCCATGAACCCAGATGACACAATGTTGAATGCCTTGGCCTCGAACGAGTGCGCACCGGCTCTCAAGCGAATTGCGTGAGCAAGATCATAGTTGCCGCGGCCCGGTTCGTGCGACGGCCATATGGGTGGATACGTCGATATGTGGACTTGTTCGCCCTCGGCCATCATGGTGTATCGGGCGAGGGGATTTGTGTTTTCACCGCAAATCAGCATTCCGACTCGGCCACACCTGGTGTCACATACTCGCAATCCAGCGCCGTCGCCGGGCGACCATGATAGCTTTTCGTAGAATGTCGGCATCATCTTGCGGTGATGATTCAAGATTCCTCCGTCTTCTCCAATCAGGACATTGCTGTTGTAGACGCACCCGGCGCTGGCCTTTGTCGCCTCGTTGAAACCAATGGATACACAAATCGCCTTTTCTCGTGCCACGTCGCAGACTTGACTCATCTCGGGTCCATTCACGAGAATCGCATTCGCTACAAGACGGCAGAACAAATCGTGATTGTAAATCGGCGACCGCAAGGCGCTCCACACGGGAAAGGCGGGTATGTAGGTTTCCGGGAACGCCACCAGCTGGGCACCATGTTCCGCCGCCTCGGAAATGACCGAACACGTTTTCTCTATCGTCGCGTGGAGCTCCAAAAACACGGGTGCTACGTGAGCGGCGGCGACTTTGATGCGAGACATTCGGTCGACTCCCTCTGTCAATATCCGAGTGATAACAATTGAGCAGCAACAAACCACAACTATCAATCTCGAACCGATGGACGATCTCCAAACCGTGCGCAACCTCATGTTGCAGTACGAACAGGACGACTACGGCGAGATGACCACGCGATGGGCCACGGAGGAACAAGTACTGCTTTCCACGGTAGATGCAGGTGTTAGCGATCCCAATGGCGCGACCACGCTGTTTGCCGTTGCCGGTTAGCGCGCCGTTTTCGAAGGCGAACCGTGTTTTGAGTGTTCCTTTGGATTTTAACGGTTCCGAGACAATCACTTCGAATCCGCCGTCGGACGCCACGTTCCCAACGTAGGTCTTGGTCCAATACTCGCCAGGCCGGGCGTCCGACTCATCGGCGACCAGAGCGTAGTCCGGCCGCACCGACGCATCCACTCGGCCACTGACAATCAACACACCATGACGCCGTCGGTTCAGAACGCGTATAGAACATCATCGTAACCACGTCCTGGTGGCCATGCAATTCCCGTACCGTCACGTCGCGCAGATGAATGTGGGCACCACCACGATGAGCGCCGCGCCCTTGGTCCACACGGACAGGGATACCACGTCTGGGCATGTTGGCCGTGGCGCACATTTATTATGATGGGAGCAGGCACATTATTCTGGAGATGCAAACGGATGACACCTACAATCGAAGACGTTACATCGACCTACATCACCGGAGCCCGAACACAGCTTGCCAACGACGCACAAGTTGTCCATCATTGCCTCGTACAACTCACAGATCAGCAGTTGGCATGGCGACCGCAGGCGTCGATGAACAGCATTGGTAATCTGATACTGCACCTCTGCGGCAACGTGCGTCAATGGATCATTTCCGGAGTGGGCACTGAACCGGATGAGCGAGATCGTCCGGCTGAATTCGCTGAACAGGGGCCGTTTGTCAAACGAGATCTGCTCCACCGCCTCGACGAAACCTTACGGCAGGCAGACGAGGTGATGGGAGCCGTTACTGCCGAGCAACTGTTGCGGAGTTGCCGGATTCAGGGGTTCGAGACAAACGGGCTTGCGACTGTGGGTCGACAGCTCTGAATCGGCGCGGCACATCCGCGGACTCATCTCGACTCCGGCAGCCGCCTTTCACGTCAAGCAGAAGTTGGGGGAAGAACTGATGGAGACCGGCGTCGAACCGGACATGATTCCAGTGCGCGGGGACGAGGGCAGGAAGACGGGCACAGAAGGCCGCAAGTATCCGTGGGGTAATGAGTTTCCCGATGAGACGCGGCTGGACTTCCCGATCAAGTTCAAACACCCGGTTCCCGTCGACAGGTTTCCCGAGGGAGCGACGGCGCTCGGAGTGTTCCAAATGGCAGGCAACTCGGCCGAATGGTGTGCCGACTACTTCGACCATACGTCCTACGCCAAGGCTCCTCCCGGCGGCGTCGCCGTCGATCCCACGGGGGCCGCACGGGCCTTCCAACCGGATACGTGGTACAGTGGTACAGGTACTGCGTGACGTTCAAAGGATGGTGCAAGGCGAACCGCCCTGAGTATTTCACCTGCACAAAGCGTCACAGTCGCCCGCCATTGGCCGACGCGTCGGCCGGCGTGAGCTTTCGTTGCGCGAGATCAGTAGAGTAGCGATCCTTCGATGGAAGAGCTGAGGTGTGAGCACATGGCATTCGAACAGGACACAGGGGTTGTTCAAGAAAACATGTCCCCGCGGAAGATAGTCTCGCACCCCTATTTTTCAATGGTCTGCGTTCTGACTGTATCTTTCGTTCTTCCACGATTCGGCAGCGCAGCCGTGATGGCAGGCTGCGCCGGAGTGTTAACCGCATACGTCATGCTGTTGCCGGAGAGTTTCCGCGGTCGGAGTGGTTCGCTGACCACAGCAATATGCCTGGTCACAGCCATGTGGATCGCCGCAGCGGTCATCGCTACATTCACATGGATGGGCGCACTTCACAATTGAGAAACGCGTCCTTCCGAATCACTGCGCCACCGCCACTACACTGATCCGTTTTCACTTCTTGCGTTTTACGGGCAACTTCCGTGAGTCGTTGATCCCATCGTCGTCCTGGTCGCTCACACCCGAAAAGGGATTCTCGACAACGGCACGCCAGGCGATCTTCCGGAATATCTGATCCAGTTCAGGGCCAGGAAATCGAGTGTCACCGCCAAACTCGATCGCTTTGTCAATTCGTTCAGGCGACTTGCCGTAAAGGGTAGCGTAGAACACGTAGCCTTCGAGTCGCTCCAATCCGGGCCCCAGATGTCCAAGTTGGTCCTTCCAAAGCGATCGTTCCTTCTTGCCGATTGAACGATGCAGGCCTTCCATTCCAGGCAACTCGCCTCGAATAAAGTGTTTTGCGGCCAGGACCATCGCATCGGAGGTCGGCAGAACGAATATCTTACCGGGATAGGCCGTTCGCAGCGGTTCGAGCGTCTTCGAATAGTTGTCGCGTACTTCCTTTCCCATACGGTCCAGGACCTCTGCCGTGAAGAACGCTTCAGAATCCGGTTGCTCGCCGAGTTGTTCGAGTTGCGGCCAGGCGTCCGACAAATAGAACTTCATGTCGGGGTTGTACTTCAGGCAAAAGTCAATCCAGCACGAAAAGTAGACCGCGCGGTCATTGTAGTATGGCCCGAAGATCATCGCGTCCCATTCGGCATTGGCGATCGAGGAAAGGAGTTTTGGAGCAGGCTTGCCGTCGAATTGAAAAATGCCGTTCTCTTGCTCCCATTTGTAGCGTGCACTGCCTGTCATGCCTCCGCCAACGTGCGTGTAGAGCGGCTGCCTCATTCCATCGCCCTGGCAGATCGCCGGAAGTGTTCTGTAACCCGGCATCATGAAACTATGGCCGATCCCCACGACGCGCAAGGCACCGTCCGCCGGTTTCGGATAGGAGACAACGGCAGGTTGTGTTGCGGATCGGACTTTTTCAAAGGCCGCTTGTATTTCGGCAGGCGTCTTGTAACACATCGCGTGGTCGGGGAACGATTTTGAGTTCCACCCGGGGTTGACCGCGAACTCTCGTTGCACCCCTCGACTCTTTCCCCGTCCATTCGCCCGCGAGTTTGCCGTCCCCTTGGTCCGTTGTGACGACATCTTTCGCCAGTACGCAATCGCCTCATCTCGTGAAAGTTTGCCGTCGTGGTCCTTATCCGCTGCAGGGAATCTCTCAAGAAGCTTCTGCAGCCGTTGCTCAGACAGAGCCGCCTGCCCCCAGCACTCAGTTTTCAGCGGAATCGCGATAAGGACGGAGATCAGACAGGCGGCAGTTGTCGTACGCTTCATCATGCGTTTCGGCCGGCATCCGGCGTATCCGGCAATCATGACGTACTTCAGCACTGATAAAACTGATTCGTTCATCGTTCTTTGATGCCTTCCTCTTCGAAAAGTCATGCCGATGGCTCCGACGAGTTCCTGTCCGTTACGAACTGCGATAGTCTTTCCGTCACGTTGTACCCGGCGCGTCACACTCTCATTCTACCAGATGAGCGTGCCGGTACTCTGGCCGATCGGATCCGTTTTCGGCCCCACGTTATGGAACATCGCGTTACCGAGCATCGTGACGAACCGATCGCACAAGGAGGTTTGGTCATTGGCGATGGGATCAAGAACAGCGACCTTGAAAGCCGCATCGCTTCAGCGTTGATCAAGGAAAATGACGCGTAATCGAATGGGACAACCTGGACAGCAGTGTGGCGCGGGTCCGGTTCACGCTCTTTCGCATCCTCGGACATTTGAACGGCATGTTGGACAGCGCCGGCACGAGACGATATGCTGGATCGGCTCGCGGTTCGGTTCGTTCGTCGCCTGCCTACGCACACGAAGTTCGATGGTCGAGGAGTTTTGTCTATGCGGATCGGGATAGGGACACTCGACCTTTGCGTGATCGTCTTTTATCTGGTGGGGATCGTCGGGCTCGGCTGCTGGGTCGGCCTCAGACACCGCCGCAAGAGTGGCGCGAGCAAGGACTACTTCCTGGCCGGCGGGACGCTTACGTGGCCGATAATCGGACTGGCCCTGTTCTCGACAAACATCTCGACCGTCCACCTCGTCTCTCTCGCGCAGGAAGGCTACGCCAACGGCCTGGCGTTCGGGAATTTCGAGCTGATGGCCGGTTTCACGTTGATATTGCTGGCCCTCTTTTTCGCTCCCTTCTACGTACGAAGCCGAGTTTCCACGCTGCCCGATTTTCTTGAGCGGCGTTACAGTCGAGCAAGTCGCGATTGGCTGGCAATCATCTCTATCATTTCAGCGATTTTCATCCATATCGGGTTCACGTTGTATACCGCGGCACTCGTCATGCACGGCCTGCTGGGCATTCCTGAGCAGTACCTTCTCTGGACGATCATCGCGATCGCTGGAATGACAGGACTCTATACCGCCGTCGGGGGACTGATCGCGGTCGTCACAACGGAGGCGATTCAGACTGTCGTATTGCTGGTCGGATCTCTTTGCGTCACGGCGATTGCCTTGATGGAGGTGGGAGGTTGGAGCGGAATTCGCGAGACGTTGGAGGCGCACGGCGAGCTCACGAAGCTAACCATGCTGCGTTCGGCCGACGATCCGGCCGGCCTGCCCTGGTACGCCGTATTGCTGGGTTACCCGGTGATAGGGATCTGGTACTGGTGTACGGATCAGACGATCGTCCAAAGAGTGTTGGGTGCCAGGAACGAGGACCATGCTCGTATCGGCGCTTTGTTTGCGGGCTTCATTAAGATACTCCCCGTTTTCATACTGGTTCTTCCCGGGCTGATGTGCTACGTGCTCATTTTGCAGAACGCCTTCGACGGAAAGATGCCGGCCGAGTCCAAAGACGCCTACTCATTCATGATCGAGCAGATTATGCCGCCGGGTCTGCGCGGAGTGGTCGCTGCCGCACTACTTGCGGCGGCCATGAGTACGGTTTCGGGCGCCTTGAATTCAGTCGCCACGCTCTTCTCCTACGACCTGTTCAAACGATGGGTTCCAGACATGTCAGAACATCGGCTGGTCATGATCGGCCGATGCGTTACGATCGTCGGCATGATCGTGGCCATTTTGTGGTCACCGTTCATATCCAGATTCGAGTCCATTTTCGGCATGATGGCCTCGATGATTTGTTATATCGCGCCGCCGATCACGGCGACCTTCCTGCTGGGAATATTCTGGAAGCGAGCCTCGAGCAAGGGTTCCATCGCCACTCTGATCACCGGTTTCGTTGTCGGAGTGTTTGCCTTTATCGTCAACCTATCGGGCCAGAAGAACATGGTGAGCCTGCACTGGCTGCACGATGGCTTGACCCGACTGCTGGGAGGCGGGTCGATGGCGGCGACCATTGTCGATCTGCACTGGATGGTGGCTTCGTTCTGGCTCTGCCTGTTTTGCCTGCTGTTCCATATATGCGTATCGCGGTTGACGCCCGAGGACTTAACGGCGGAAAAGGCCTCGCTCGTGTGGGACCATCCAATGGACGCACTTCGCGCATCGGGTTGGAAGGGGATTGGGAACTACAAGACATTGAGTTTACTGTTGTTTGGGACGCTCCTACTTGTTTACGCCCTACTCAGGTGATTCGAGTTGAATTCGCGAGATCGAGTTTTGACAACGTTTGCTCACACGGAGCCGGACCGAGTGCCGGCCTGGTGCGGCGCATCGGAGGAGTTCTGGACGAAGGCCAAACGAGTCATGAGTTTGGATGACGAGGGCTTGCGGCGGAGACTGGGCGACGATTTCCGTCGCGTATTCGCGCAGTATACGGGACCGGAGATCCAACTTTCAGAGAGTGCGACCCATACCACGCCGTTTGGTGTGGAACGGTCTGGACTCGGCTGGGGACAACCACTGTCACACCCCTTGGCAGAGGCAACGATGAGTGAGATTCACGGGTTCAACTGGCCTGATCCGTCGTGGATGGACGTCTCGAACATTCGTGAGGAAGCGGGCTCGTGGACCGGAGAATACGCAATTCTCGGAGGCGACTGGTCGCCATTCTGGCACGACCTGATCGATCTGCTGGGTATGGAAACGATGTACCTGAAGATGTACGACGCCCCGGAATTGGTCGACGCCATTCTCGAACACGTCGTCGACTACTATGCCGGGGTAAGCGAACGGGTCTTCGACGCAGCGAGCGACGCCATCGACATCTTCTTTATCGGCAATGACTTTGGAAGTCAGCGAGGCCCATTGCTCTCGGAAGAGATGTTTCGCCGCTTCCTTCTCCGCCATCTCGCTCGGTTGGTCGACCTGGGGCACGACTACGGCCTCAAGACGATGCTCCATTGCTGCGGAGGTTTTGCCGAATTGATCCCGTCCATGATCGAGGTGGGACTCGACGGAATCCACGCCCTTCAACCCTGCTGTGCAGGGATGGAAGCGCGAAGGCTCAAGGAGGAATTCGGCGCCAGAATCGTGCTCAACGGAGCCATCGACTCGCACCATGTGCTCATCGAAGGCACACCTGAAACGGTCCGCGCGAAGACACGCGAAACGCTCAACACCATGATGCCCGGCGGCGGCTATGTGGCCGGTGCCAGTCATGACACCATCCTGGAGGAAACACCGGTCGAGAACGTGGTCGCCATGTTCGAAACGGTACGTGAATTCGGCGTTTACTCAGAATATGCAAAATAAGATCGTCACCTCTCGGACGGCACGGCCCAGGCCGTATTCAGCCGGACGCCGAGCCGAAACGTGTTTCCGATTGACATCCGGTCATTGACCCGCCCGACATCCTTGCTCTGCCCGTGCGGCAGACGACACTTGGAGAATTCACCATGACCGTTCGCGTCCGTTCGCTTGTTTCGAATGCCATCGCGATCTTAATGGCCACCGTTCTTGTGGCGGCAGGATCTACCCGTCCCGAAAAGGTGACACGGTACGGTTCGGTGATCGGTGTCAAACCCGAGAAACTGGAGTATTACAAGAAGCTGCACGCCGACCCCTGGCCAGTCATTAACGAAACGCTCAGAGAGGCGCATGTTCGCAATTATTCAATCTACCTGACCCAGTTTGATGACGGGAACTGGTATCTGTTCAGTTACCTCGAATACACCGGGAACGACTTCGACGCCGACATGAAGAAACTCGGCGAGAACCGCGAGGTCCAGCGCTGGTGGAAAGAAACCGATCCCTGCCAGTTTGGACTGAAGAATCGCAAGAAGGGTGAATGGTGGAAGTCGATGCAAGAAGTCTATCACCTGGACTGACATCCAACGAACACGGACGGTTCGGCCCACCATTCGATCATCACCTCGCGGACCGGACGCTCAGTGGCCATGGACGGGGGCTCGTCGCCGACTCGGACGACAGCCTTCGACTAAACCGGGTTCTTCTTCAGCCAGTTCAGAGCACTCTCGATGACGTCACGACCGCGATTCCAGATCGACGCCTTCCATTCGGGCGAGTCGGGGTAGAATGCACGCAAGAGGGATTCCTTGATCGCCGCAACATGGGAATCGCTCGCGTTGCCATGATGATGAAGGACATTCTCGGCGCGTAACGCCTTGAAAACTCTCATCGGCGGAAGCGTGCCGAATTCCAGGCCCACGGCAAGTGTCCGAACGTTCGGCAATTGCGTGAAACCGAGCTTGATGGTTCCCGTGATGTGGGCCGACGCCGAACGTCCTCGACCGTTCCCGCTCGATAGAGTGGACTTCACTCGCGTCTCACCCCAGATGTCGATAGCCCACCGGTAGAACTCAGAATCGACGGAATCGTGGAGGATGATCTCATAGTCGCCGAACGCGCCGAGTCCGGTGTGCACGTCGACGACAACCACGCGATCAGCGTCGGCCAGGTATCGTTCGGTGATCGACCGCAAGGTCGCGGCCGACCAGGATTCCGACTTCCCACCAAAGAAGAGACCCTCGGCATCCACGTATTGGCCTTGGCTCAGAGTGGCCTGCGCGGCCGTCTTCCCGTGCCGAATTGCGAAGAGCAGGATTCGTAACCAGGACCCAATTTCCGTCTTTAAAGAAACGGATTTCGGGGCGATGGCGGAGGCCAGGTCGCCATAATATGGGTTCTCTCTGGGCGGCTCGTCTTCGCTCCTGAAATTGCGGTTGAGATCAATGTTATCTTCATTGAACCGTCGACCGTGAGCCATTCCATACGGATTCAAGGCATGGATCAGCAATATGCCGACCCCCTTGCAAGAACCGGAGAGAATCCGCTCGCGAAGCAGTCCTACTTGGATCGCAGAACCGGCAAACCCTTCGACACCGTGAGTACCGGAAACAATAACGAGAAAGTCCTTCGCATCCTCGGGGCCCAATCGGGCCACGTCTATGGAGAGAGCCTCTCCATTCGGGCCGAGGGCGGTGGGGTGTGTCTGGGTCGCGACCATGTTCGCACCGGCCACTTGGGCCGCGTCGCGAAAACTCTCTCTGGCCCGGGCATAGTCGAGTGAAAAGTGCGATACGCGGGCCGTTTCGCCGATTTCGGATGGCGGATACTGAATGGACGCGTCGGTCTTGGAACCGGTCTTGCGACGGATTCGTTTGCGAGATCGAAGACCTACCATGAGCGCAGCCAGCCGTTCGCCCGGCCGTTGTTTCGAAAATGTTGGGATGGGGGGCATGAGCGATCTCGCGGTTTGGCGGGGTCCATTCGTCGGTGTGCTGCACGCGAATCCCGTGCCAGTACCGAGAATATTGCCCCGCATCGATCAACCGACACTGTATCCATCGACCGATCCGGTCCGCGACGCCAGAATCAGGAAAAAGAGATTCCTACAGCGATTGTATCGCCGTGCTACAATCGATGCACTCGCGAAAGTTTCCGACCACGCAGGAGATGCACGCGCCTCCGAAGCTACCGCTCACAGCCTGGCGCGTGAGCGATGATCTCGCCAACAGGACACCCTCTTCTCCTGAAGAACCGACCTGAAACGAGCCGATGAACCGCGATCGCGCCGGCAATTCTACGATCGCCCATTACAGGGCGATGTGC
>CAYNDU010000163.1:0-10352 GCA_964395615.1 uncultured Pirellulaceae bacterium
CGCAACCGGCCAACGGCACCCTGGTCGACAACGGCGACGGAACGTTTACGTATTCGCCGGGCACCAACTACAACGGAAGCGACAGCTTCACCTACACTGTCAGCGACGGGCAAGGGGGAACCGACACGGCCACGGTCAACATCACCGTCACGCCGGTCAACGACGCGCCGATCGGCGCCGATGACGCGATCGCCACCGCCGAGGACACACCGCTGGAGATTTCGACGGCATCGCTGCTGACCAATGACTCGGACGTCGACCTCGACACGCTGTCAATCAGCGGCTTCACCCAACCGGCCAATGGCACCCTGGTCGACAACGGAGACGGGACACTCACGTATACTCCGGCCGTTGACTACTTCGGGACCGACCAATTCACCTACACGATGAGCGATGGTCAGGGTCAGGTCGACACGGCAGGAGTACACCTGACTATCAGCGACGTCGACGACCGACCCGTGTCGACCGACGCACCTGGGCAGGTGGTTAAGTTCCTTCGAAGCGCGGAATCTCATCACGAAACCGTTGCGGAAAACGAGGCTATGGACCTCGATGAGATGGCCGAAGTCACCGACGCGACGGAACCGTCAGTTGCTCAAGACGTGGGGAGGGGCATAGGCGTGGCGACCGGAGCCAGCAGCACGCCGATCCAAGGCGCCGGCGCAGCTGTGGAGGCGGAGTTGGATGATGAGGGAATGGAACTTGCAGTTTCATTCGAGTCGGAGGATCTCAAATTTACGTTTGTCACTCTCGGTCAAGGTCAACGGCACTGGTCGGATAGTACCGCCGACCAGGCAACGTCCTGGTTATCTCCGGAGCCCTTGCCCACGGTCCAAAGCAGTTCCACGTCTTTGGAAGCAATTTGGAAAACGTTAAATGAGGCAGCCGAGAATAGTGACACGGGCGCCGTCGCCAGCACGTTGGCGACCGGTACGGCGTTGGTAACCACGGCACTCTCGGCCGGATACGTTATCTGGACGTTACGGGGGTCATTCCTTGTAGCGAGCCTCGCCTCCTCTTTGCCGAGTTGGGTCGGCCTTGATCCTCTTCCGATCTTGCAATCAATGCCCGCAACGCGAAACCGGGGGCAGGACAAGCTGGCCCCTGCCGACCGCATCGACGACTTACTGATGGATCAACCCGAGACAAGCGGACCGAATTGACATGCCGCGACTAGCTGCCACCTATCGAATCGCCATTGGACTGACCATGTTGTCGGCCAGCGCGTTGTTAGTATCGCGCACGCTTCATGTTGGCCCGGATGAACAGCGCGCCGTCATGAAGGGTCGCCGTGAATTATGTGAAACGCTGGCGATCGAAGGTTCGTTACTGTTGAGCAAGGGCGATTCGGCCACATTTGAACAGTCCCTTTCGGCCGTGCTTGGAAGGTATCCGGAGATCCTGTCGACTGGCGTACGGCGCCGCGACGGCCAATTGGTCATCGACATCGGCGCACACTCGGCGAATTGGGTTGCCGGCGAACAGAGCACACAGCAGGCAACGCAAGTCATGGTACCTCTGTTACACGGAGGCCGGTTATGGGGCACGCTGGAATTCCGTTTCGAACCCTTTCTTCCACCGGGCGTCGTGGGGATGTTTCATGCCCCGCTCATTCAACTTGTGCTTGTCGTGACCTTTGTCAACCTTATCACGTTCTTACTCTATCTCAAACGCACGTTGCAACATCTGGATCCGTCGAAGGTCATTCCAGGACGCGTTCAGACGACCCTTGATACGGTGGCTGGTGGACTGGTGATTCTGGACCATAAGGAACGAATTGTCCTTGCCAATCGCGCTTTCGCGGCGGCACTCAAGGCACTTCCGAACGAACTGCAAGGTAAGCGATTGTCTCAGTTGGCCTGGCAATCGACGGAAGGCGAACAGCAGGACGGCGAGCCGAGTGACGGTACCGTTGATTCGCATCCTTGGAGACGAGTGCTCGCTACGGGCAACGCCGTCGGTGGCATGACGGTCCGATTGGCATCGAAGTCCGGCGAATCCCGTTCGTACATCATTCACTGCTCGCCCATTGGAAGCCAGGAGACGGATCAACATGGTGTTCTGGTCAGCCTGGACGATGTTACTGAACTGGAGAACAAGAAATCGGAATTGGCCCGCACGCTCGATGTCCTGAGAACGTCGCGGGATGAGATTCGCGCTCAAAACCACAAGTTGCAGCAACAGGCCACGCATGACCCGCTAACGAATTGCCTTAACCGAAGGTCGTTCTATGAATCACTGGAAGTTCAATGGCATTCGTCCCAGCGCTACGGTTATCCTCTTGGCTGTGTCGTCGTGGATATTGACCATTTCAAGGCAGTAAACGACCAACATGGGCACAGCACGGGTGACACTGTATTATCGGTCGTCGCGAAGACACTACGGGCCGCGCTGAGACCGGGTGACGTGATCTGCCGTTACGGTGGAGAAGAGTTCTGCGTGCTTTTGCCCCATACGGACCTGGAACATTCGCGGCAAGCCGGCGAGCGACTTCGCCTGGCCATCAAGTCGCTGAAGTTTCCCGAACTTTCCGTCACGATCAGCGCCGGGGTCGCCTCGTCCGAACAGGGCGCCGGAGCCCCACACGACATGATCAACCAGGCAGACACGGCCCTTTATGCGGCCAAGCGGAACGGGCGTGATCGAGTGACCACGTGGAGCAGCAAGGTCCAGGAGGAACTGGGGGAGTCTCGAGATGGGGCGCCCGACGATTCCAGGCAGACCGCGGCCGCCGAATTGACCAGTCGGCTCGAAGTTCCGTTCCACGCCGTCACGGCACTCATCTCCGCACTGGCCTACCGGGACGCAGGGACAGCCGAGCATAGTCGTCGCGTGGCGGATCTATGCGTCGGCGCGGCCCAGGATCTTCTCTCGGCCCGCGACTGCTACGTTCTGGAGACGGCAGCGCTGCTCCACGACATCGGAAAAATCGGCGTGCCCGACGCCATCCTGCTCAAACCGGGTCCGCTGTCCGATGATGAGTGGGCGATCATGGGAGTGCATGATCGCGTGGGAATCGAGATCATCGACTCTGCATTTTCCTGCCCACCCCTTACCGAAATCGTGCGCAATCACCACGCGTGGTATGAGGGAAATCCTCGAGAGCCGCATCTGCCGACCGGAAAGGAGATTCCCATCGGCGCACGACTCCTGGCGATCGCAGATGCCTACGATGCAATCGTCTCGGATAGAGTCTATCGCCGCGGAAAGTCGCGAAATGAGGCCATCGCCGAACTGCGCCGATGCCAGGGAATCCAGTTCGACCCCGAACTCGTCGAGCAGTTTGTTACATCGCTCGCCGGGACGTCCGAGATACCGTCGTCGCCAGGTGTTTCGCGCAGTACAGCCATTCAAATCGGGCAGCAAATCGAACGCCTGGCCGACGCGCTCGATCGGCGAGACCTTTCACGACTCGGGGCCGTCGCAGGACACCTTTTCAGCACAGCCGAGGAGGCCGGTGAATCCGAATTGGCGGGAGTCGCTCGACAATTGAGCGACCTTGCCAATGAAGATGCTGAGCTCCTGGAAGTCGCTCGTTTGACGACCGACCTGATGTCCTTGTGTCGTGCGACCCAAGGCACGTTTCTTAACCGCAGCGTCAATGGCCGTGCCGAAGCAGGAACGGTCAACCGAATGCAGGCTACTTGAACGACCGGTGCGCTACGCCCACTAACCGTCCCAGTCGCTTGGGAGGTCAGCGTCGAGTCGCAAGCTCCATTGCTCCAGCCGATCGCATTCGCTGCGCCACGCTGTCAAGGCAAGTCGGAACAAGTCGCGATGTGTCACGATCTCGCCGCCAATGTCGAAGTACTCGCCCACCGGGCGACTCCGCAGACGGCGGACCAAGACCTGACGGTCGGATCCGGCAGAATGGACCGAAAGATAGGCCGAATTCACGGACGCGGTATGCAAGAGGCCCAATCCCTTTGGGGACACGTCGCGCAGGACCATCTGCACGGCGGGGCCAACTGGGTGGAGTCGGGTGTCGAGCGGGGTGACGAGAACAGGGATGGCCAGTAGTCGCCGACGTTCGTTACGCCGTTCGGCCCCCTCGTAGGCTTCCTCCAACGGTAGCGCCGGCACGGTCTCACCCGTGGCCCCCACACATTCCAGCTTCAAATGCCTCAGCGAGGATACTTGTCCGCCCATGATCGCCCCCTATCGTGGTGGTCCCGTAATCGATCATCATGATCACGGTACTCAAGCATGGGTTACAAATGGGCGCGCGTCGACTCAGAACGGCCGAATCCCCTCCATCGACCGGACGACTTTTTCGATAATCACGACATGTCCGCCGATTTCATATATTGCCATATCGAGATATTACGATATATAAGCATGTCAAGGGTGTCTGAGTGGTGCACCGGGAGTCAGCGGACTTGTTCTGGCTGGGTCTATCGCATCTTGCCCTTGTCGTAGGTGGAAGTTTACTTATCCTTCAGGCCATCGTGATTGGCACGCATTTCTGCGTTCTGTCCTGGGTCTACGAGGGGGTCGCGCGCATGCTGGGAGAGGGAATGAACATGGTATCGGCCGAGGCGGCTCGCGAGTTACTGGCCGAGGGGGCAGCGGTCATTGACGTGAGAACGGTCGAGGAGTTCTCTGAGGGGCACATCCCGACGGCAGTGAATCTGCCCGTCGAGACGCTCCGGGACCAGTTGCAGCTGCTGCCGGACGGTCCCTGGCTGCTGCACTGCAAGAGCGGGATGCGCAGCGATCTGGCGGTCCGCCTTCTGCGCAAGGAGGGTTACGATCAATCGTTCAATCTGGGGGGATACGAACGTGCCCTGCAGATCGTTAACCCTCGGGACGGAAGCGAATAGGGTGGGCATCACGCCGTTTTTTTTTAGCGGTGAAGCATTGCATCGGCCGCTGCCTTCACCTAGTTTTGAGGCAGTTGAGCGTGTGTCGGACGGCACGGTTTGAGTCGTGCCGAAGCCCGCCGGTGTCTGGACCGGCCGGGCACCGAGTTTGGGGGAGCCCAGCCTGGCTCACCCACGAGCCGCTCGCACGCCGTTCGGTTCGAGCCGATCGACTGATATTTCACACCCGACATTTTCAGACCACGCCGTTGCACAGCACGTCCGGTTGGACCAAACATCGAGGGAGATCGTCCATGCGATTGCCGAACGACACGTTTTGGAAAGTTGGAATGGTCATCGTATTGGGACTGGTCCTGACCGCTCCTCGCTCGGCCCAAGGGGCCGATTGGCCCGCATTTCGGGGCAAAGACGGTGGAGGATCGGCCGAGGCAAAGCAGTTACCGACCGAATGGGGCGCGAACAAGAACATCGCCTGGAAGCTGGACCTGCCGGGCCCTGGTTCATCGAGCCCGATTGTTGTCGGAGACCGAATTTTCTTGACGTGTTACTCAGGCTATGCCGAGTCGATTGACGAACCGGGTTCGGTCGACGGCCTGCGTCGTCACATGATCTGTATCGACGCCAAGACGGGCCGATCCGTTTGGCAGAAGGAGCTGACGGTTTTACAGCCCGAATCCGAATACCGGGCGGGAAACGACTCGCGGCACGGGTATGCTTCGAGTACTCCGACGAGTGACGGCAAGTTCGTCTATGCTTTTCTTGGCAGGTCAGGTGTATTCTGTTTGGACCTGGAGGGTAACCAGGTCTGGCACACGTCGGTCGGCGAGGAAACGCACCATTGGGGATCAGGTACGTCGCCCCGTCTTTACGGTGACTTGTTGATTGTGAATGCGAGCATCGAGAGTCAGTCGCTCGTTGCATTGAACAAGAAGACCGGAGCGGAAGTTTGGCGCACCGATGGAATCAAAAGCTGCTGGAGTTCGCCCATCCTGGTCGAAACAGGTGGCAAGCAGGAAGTCGTCTTGAACGTTCCGAATCGGCTGACCGGCTACGATCCCGAAACGGGTGACGAGCTGTGGCATTGTGACGGAATACCGGACGGTTATGTTTGCCCGAGCGTGATCGCTCGAAAGGGCATTGTCTATGCCATTGGCGGGCGCAAGAACACGTCGATTGCCGTGCGAGCCGGGGGCCGTGGCGACGTGACGGAATCGCACGTGATTTGGCGTGCGCGGAAGGGTTCGAATGTTTCATCACCCGTGCTGGTAGGCAGTCATCTGTACTGGTTCCACGAGTCGCGAGGAATGGCGTATTGCCTGAATGCCGACACGGGAGACGTGGTCTTCGAAGAGCGACTCGATCCGCGCCCGGGACTCGTCTATTCCTCCGTAACCGCGGCCGACGGCAAACTGTACGCCATTTCGCAAGAAAAAGGCACATACGTCCTGGCCGCCAAACCCGAGTTCGAGTTGTTAGCGGTCAACACGATCGCCGACGACGCCTCACGGGCCAACGCGTCAATCGTGGTCTGGAACAATCGTCTGCTGATGAGGACCGATCAGGCCCTTTACTGTATCGGACAGTGACACGGCACCGAATCGGCAACGATCGATACCTTTGCCAACTCAGCCAACCGTTAACCGGCTGAGTTGGCGACAACGAGGGGCCCGCCGATGGCAACCCGCGTGTTACGCTGCGTCTTCGTCTTCTTGCTCCTCTCACCGGCAGGGTGCCAGGACCGATCGACCACCGAAAGTGTGCCGACCGACCGCCTCCGCGACACACCGTCGTCTCCGCACCGGTCCTCGGCCTCCGACGCACTCGCCGAAGTGGTGGAGCGCATCGCCACTCCACATCAAATTGAAATCTACCGCGGTCTGTTGGGAAAACTGGCCGCCGACGCGCATGATGTCGAGGCGCGTCTGCAGATGGTCCGGTTTTTGCAAACGATCGGCCTGGCTTATCTGCGCGACGATGACCGGCCGCGTGCACGTTACGTCTTTCAAATCTCGTTTGAAACGGCTCTACCCTTACCGCCCACGTTACCGGAGACGCGTCCCGACGATGCTGATCTGCTGGCCACCGTCTATTACAACGGAGCGTGTGTTCTGGCGCAGAATGGGGACATTTCGGCGAGCATCCAAGCCCTCGATCGCGCCTTTGAAGCAGGTTTCACGGATTTTCTGATGCTCGACGAAGATGCGGACCTGGCCGCGGTCCGTTCGGCCGAATCGTTCGCTGCCCGTTATCAACATTGGAAGAAACAAACGCGAGAGAAGCGAATTCACCGAGCACAAGAGGAATTGGCCGGCAGCCGTTCGTTTCCTTTCGACTTTCAGGTCACCGATATCGAAGGGAAGGAACATCGACTCGACGACTTTCGAGGAAAGGTCGTTTTGATCGACGTTTGGGGAACCTGGTGTCCTCCTTGCCGAGCGGAGATTCCTTCGCTGATCCGATTGCAATCCCAATACGCCGATCAAGGCCTCCAAGTGCTTGGCCTCAACTATGAAGGCGACACACCAGATCCGCTGGCAACAGTGCGACAGTTTGTCACCCGTCAGGAAATCAACTACCCGTGCGCTCTCGGAACGCCCGAGATTCGGGACCAGATCCCCAACTTCGAGGGCTTTCCCACAACGTTGTTTGTCGACCGCCGGGGCAGCGTACGACTCAAGATCGTCGGCCTCCACGATGACGCATACCTCGAATCGATTGTCACGGCGTTACTCGCCGAACCTACTCCCTGACCCGCCTTTCGAACCCCGTTCTTCACCGCTGATGCGTCCCATCAACGGCGGACGCCCGTGACCGATCCGCTGAAGGCAGACTTCTCGGCGTTCACCGCCCTGATTCACGGCGCGATGTGCTAGCATCTTCGATGCTAGCACTGTCTCAGTTCGAGAATGTGCATCTCGGATCAGGACAGAATGGCATACACGTACGAGATAGTCGCGAGCGTGCGCTGGCCGTGGTGCATTCAGTAAGTCGCGTTACGAGTGGGACTTCGGGAAAGCTGGGCCATTTTTTACAAAAATCTAGAGTTTTTCGGCATCGTCTTTGCAGACTGAACATCTATAGAAGTGGTGCTTCGGCAAACGGAGGCATCCGTCGTGCGCCGATCGGACGGCGGCGAGAGGAATGAGGATTCAGCCGATTTGGGTGAAATGGCCAACCGGTTGAGCAAGATATCTCAGGTTTTGACGAAAGGGATGCGGGGTAGCAACGGCTTTTCGCGATTAGGTGCTTAGGGTCGTCCTGTGTTCGTGGCTTCCATCTCAAGGAGGAATGGCATGTTAGTCCTCAGTCGAAAAGTTGGACAACGGATCGAGATTGGTGAGAACATCACGGTCGTGATACAGAAGATCTCGGGAAATCGGATTTCGATCGGCATTGACGCTCCGCGCGACGTTCGCGTGGTCCGAGGGGAATTGGCCGAGGCGGCTCGGCAATTCGACGACCGGAGCGAGCGGTCCGAAACGCTCCCTTTACCGGCGACTGGGACGAGCGGTTTTGAATTGTACCGAACGACGGCCGTGCACCGAGCGCGATAGAGACAGAACGGGCTGTCGCATGGGCATTCAGGCCGAACCCAACACTTTGGCGAATGCCTGGGCGACGCGTCGGAGAAGTGCCTCCGGTTCCAGCAGGACGGGATGGTGCAGAATCACCAATTGCTCGGCCGCACGACGGCTGTGGCGCAGGTCTCCTACTTTTCTACAGCGGCGCGGACCACGCCGTACAAAACCGGGAAAACCGGCTCCCAAGGCAACCCCCTCGGCCTGGACACGTGCCACCAACTGGGCTCGGGTCATGGGACATTGATCGGATGCCCGGTAGTACCAGGCCAGTTTGTAAAAACTGGGTTGCCCGATCCTCTCGGAAACGAGCACCGGTTCAAGCGTCAACAGATGGCTGCAAAGGTCGCGTAATCGGATCGCGCCGATTCGCCGCAGCTCATTGTCGGCCGGTAGTTGTTCAATTTGCGGGGCCAGAACGGCGGCTTGTAGTTGGCTGAGTGGAAACGCATCGTTCCCTCGCTGACACCAGATCTTCAATCGCTGCAAAACGCGTTCATCAGCAGTCAGTAACGCACCCCCTCGACCGGCGGCCAGCAGCTTACTGCCGCCGAAACTCAGGACGCCCACATCTCCCCAGGAGCCGGCCATTTTGCCTTGGACTTCCGCGCCCGTGGCCTGGCAAGCGTCTTCAATCACGGCAACATGATTCTGCTTTGCCCATTGGCAGAGGACCTCCATATTGGCCATGCCGCTATGCAAGTGCGACACGATGAAGGCGCTCGTCCGACCGCTACGCGCTCGCTCGCATTGTTCGACCGCTGGGGCGAGTGTTTTCGGATCAACATCGACCAGGACCGGGCGAGCGCCGACGGCTTCAATGGCTCGGAAGTTCCCCGGAAAATCATAGCCGGCGATGATCACCTCGTCCTCGGGGCCGACAGCCAGCGCGCGGAGCCCCAATTCGACGGCCACGGTTCCTGAACAACAGGGCCAGACAAAGGGCACGTCGTGCATTCGGGCCAACCGGGCGCAGAGCTGATCCAGCAGGGGCCCCTGATAGGCGCCCCATTGGCGTTGTTCAAATGCAGCCTGCAACGCGGCCCCGACACGTGGGTCCTGACGCGGCCATGGAGGGGGTCCTTCGGGGATCACGGCCGGGCCGCCGTCGACTGTTCGTCGCGAGTCGGTGGATTCGTCCAATCGCTAAGTTCCTTGACGGGAGAAAGGCGGGCCGTTGAACGGATACGGTCGACCAGCCACACCATAGCGGCTGGAATCGCTTCTTTCTATACTGCGGCAATGGATAAGAAAACGCGATTTCTCATGATTGGTGGTTTTCTGGGCGCCGGCAAGACAACCCTCCTGGCGCGTGTCGCTCGACATTATATCGATCAAGGAATGAGCGTCGGCCTGATCACCAACGATCAGGCCGCTGACCTGGTTGACACGGAAGCGTTACGCGATTTGGGCTTTCTGGTCGGCGAAGTCGCCGGCGCCTGCTTCTGTTGCAGCTTCAATCAACTGATCGAGACGGTCGGCCAGTTGGATCGAAAAGGCACGCCCGACGTCGTGATTGCAGAACCGGTCGGTTCATGCACCGATCTGGTCGCCACCGTGCTGGACCCTCTTCTCCAGTTCCATGGCGACGCCTTAGATCCCGGACCGTTGGTGGTGCTGTGCAAGCCGGAACACGGCCGCAAGATACTTGGCAAGGAAACGGCTGCCGGGTTTTCACCGGATGCGGAGTACATCTTCCTCAAACAATTGGAGGAAGCGGACGTGGTCGCGGTGAACAAGATTGACAAGCTATCGTCGGACGACTGCCGATCGATCTTGGAGTTGGTCGAGAGCCGGTTTCCCGGAAAACGGGTCCTGGCTATCAGTGCTCGACAAGGTGATGGCTTCGACGAGCTGATGACGGCCGTCGAAGCGACGGAAGCCCAGGTTCGCACGCGGATGACGCTCTACTACGACCGTTGCGCGGCGGGGGGAGCGGAACCGCGCCGCC
>CAYNDU010000164.1:0-10344 GCA_964395615.1 uncultured Pirellulaceae bacterium
CCAGTGAACACCTTGCTCAGCCCAACCGCTACGCGAGCCCGTTCCTGCACCCCTGCCCCGTGGTATCACGGAAACCGTCAGGTGCTCCGTTGGTCGGCCGCTTGTCGCATTTCCATCAATCGCTCGCCGGCCTCGCCTCGGACGAACTGGCGTACGCGAAGATCGTCGGTTCGATCGAGTTCGCTGGGCGGCCCATCGAAGATGATCTGGGCCTGGTCGTCTGGAAGGCGGGAGCAGGGAAAGACCATCACGATACGGTCGGCGACCTTACGGGCCGTTCGCATGTCATGAGTCACGACGACGCTGGTGACGGAATACCGATGTCGAGCCCTCATCATCAGTTCATTGATGACGTCGCCCATGATCGGATCAAGGCCGGTCGTCGGCTCGTCGTACAACATCAATTCGGGGTTCATGACGGAGGCGCGCGCGATGCCGACGCGTTTGCGCATGCCGCCCGACAATTCGGCCGGTTTCTTTCTGACGACGGAGTCGGGTAACCCGACTTCCGCCAGGCGCGCCAGGACCAATCGTTCGACCTCGCCCTGGTCGCATTCGCCCTGTTGCCGCAGCGGAAACGCCACGTTCTGTCCGACGGTCATGCTGTCGAACAGGGCCGCATTTTGAAAGACGAATCCGAATCGCAAACGCTCTCGGGCAAGCTGCCGATCGCCCAACCGAGCCAGATCTTGACCCTCGAACAGGACACGCCCTCGGATCGGACGGACGAGACCGATCATGGTTTTGAGCAACACAGTTTTTCCGCAACCGCTTTCTCCGATAATGGCCAGGGTCTGCCCACGTTGGACTTGGAGATTCAGATTTTTCAGCACGATCTGCTGCCCAAACTGCACATCGAGTGCCTGGACATCGATCACCGGATCGAGCACGTGCGAGCTGGCTGCGGTCGAATCGACCATGGGCGGAGTCCATCGGTTAGAACAGTTTAGCGCCGGTGGGCCATATCGTGTAGTAGAGCGAGTCGAGCAGGATACCGAGGAACAGGTCAAGGACGAGGATCATCACGAAGGAAACCACGAATGCGGCGGTGGCGGCCCGTCCCACGCCCTCGGCGCCGGGTGTGCAGTGAAAGCCGCGATGACAACTGATCATTGCAATGGAAGCACCGAAAAAGAGGCTTTTGAATACGCCCACGAACAGGTCAAATCCCCCGACAAAGGCCCGCGAATTGGCCAGATAGAAGTGCCGATCAATGCCGAGGATAAAGACGCTGTAGAAGTAAGCTCCGACCACTCCCATGAAATCGGCCATGATCGTGAGTGTGGGGATCAAGACGATGCAGGCCAGAAAACGGGGTACGACGAGGTAGTGAATCGGATTGGCGCCCATGCTTTCGAGCGCATCGATCTGTTCAGTCACTCGCATCGTCCCCAGCTCGGCAGCCATCGCCCCTCCTACTCGCCCGGCCAGCATGGTGGCGGCCAGGACGGGCCCGAGTTCCCGGACGAGGGACATATTGATCACGGCGCCGAGTCGAGTCTCGAGGCCGATTTGGCTGAACTGGAAGTGGCTTTGAACGGCCAGGACCATACCGATAAACGTCCCGGTCAGCGCCACCACGGGCAGGCTCAACACGCCCACCTGATAGAAATTGGGCAGCAGGGTCTCTCGGCGAATGGCCCGGGTAAACAACCAGACCAGGGCACGCCAGACGAACAGGGCGAAGTCTCCGACCGCAGCAACGCCATCAACAACGGCCCCGCCCCAATCGTCGATCCACTCGACCAGTCCCTCGCGAATTCGAGTAGGCCTGGTCACGCGGTCCGGTTCTGATGGAGTCGCCGAGGCCGTCATCGGTAGGAACTTCCGTGTTTCCGGTTGAACCGCCGGATCGCTCGACGCACGGCGAGCCACCCGCGGCTCCTACAGGACCCTGCGAGCGGGCCAAGCGAATTCGCCCGGCGCGCACGCCGATCAAGGAGCCGTACGATTCTCTTTTTCGGCAAGGAAGCCGGGCCGGCTTGACCAAAGCCTGCTGATTATACGGGTTATTCCGAAGAACCCTCTTCGCCGCTCGATTCGCCGGCCACCGCCCCAACCTCTTCCTCGGTTTCGGCGGGGGGCCGGAGTCGCGACGCGAATCTCAGCCGCAGAATCCGCTCATGGTTTTCGTCCCAAACGGCTTCCACGACGATCTCGTCCTTACCTTGGAATTCACCTCTCAGCAAGTCCTCAGACAACGGATCTTCCACGCGACCCTCGATGGCTCGACGCAGTGGTCGAGCGCCATAATCGAGGTTCTTGCATCCTTCCTTAATCAGGAAGTCCTTGGCGTCGTCGGTCAGGATCAGCGCGTAGCCACGCTCTTCGAGACGCGACCGGACGCTGGCGAGTTCCAATTCGATGACGTCTTTCAAGTCTTCGTTGGTAAGATGGCGGAAGATAATCACGTCATCCAGCCGGTTGAGGAATTCGGGTCGGAACACGCGTTCCACGTGCTCGTTCACCCGTTCTTTCATGCTTTCATAGCTGGCATCATCATCGGGCCTTTGAAATCCGAATGCCGATTCGTTCTTGATCGCTTCGGCACCCGCATTGGTGGTCATGATCAGAATCACGTTCCGGAAATCGACATTTCGACCGAAGCTATCGGTCAGCCGACCTTCTTCCATTACCTGCAGGAGCATGTTGAATACGTCGGGATGAGCCTTCTCGATCTCGTCGAGCAGGACCACGGCGTAGGGTCGGCGGCGGATCTTTTCGGTCAGCTGCCCACCTTCCTCGTAGCCGACATATCCGGGAGGGGCCCCAATCAGCCGGCTCACGTTGTGCTTCTCCATGTACTCGCTCATGTCGATATGGATCAGCGCATCGGGATCTCCAAACATGAACTCGGCCAATGCTTTGGCCAGCAATGTCTTCCCGACACCGGTCGGACCGGCGAAGATGAAGCACCCGGTGGGCCTCTTGGGATCCTTCAAACCGCTCCGGCTGCGCCGCACGGCCCTGGAGATGGCCTTAATGGCCGCGTCCTGGCTAACGACCCTCTTGTGCAGATCGTCTTCCATTCGCATTAACCGCAGACTGTCTTCGGTCGACAATCGGGTGAGCGGAATACCGGTCATCTTCGAAACCACCTCGGCGATCACTTCCTCATCAACAACGCCGTCGGTTTCTCTTGATTTCTCTCGCCACTCGCGCGTGATCGTCTCTTTTTTCTTGCGCAACTTGTCGGCCTGATCGCGCAGCGCCGCGGCCTTCTCAAAGTCCTGATTGGCAACCGCCTCTTCCTTTTCCTTATTCAACCGCTCGACTTCCTCGTCGATCTCTTTCAAATCCGGCGGCCGGGTCATCGCACGCAGCCGAACTCGGGCTCCCGCCTCATCAATGACGTCGATCGCCTTATCCGGCAGGCATCGAGCGGTGATATAACGCTCGGACAATTCGACCGCCGCGGCAACGGCGTCGTCCGTAATCTGAACGCGATGGTGCTCCTCATAGCGTTCGCGGAGCCCCTTCAGAATCTCAACCGTCTCTTTCGTGTTCGTCGGATCGACAATGATCTCCTGGAATCGTCGAGCCAGCGCGCTGTCCTTTTCGATGTACTTACGGTATTCGTCGAGCGTTGTCGCTCCGATGCACTGGATCTCTCCACGGGCGAGTGCCGGCTTCAGCACGTTGGCTGCGTCGATCGCTCCCTCCGCACCCCCGGCTCCCACCAAGGTGTGTAGCTCGTCAATAAAGAGAATCGTGTTCTTGGCTCGACGCACCTCGTTCATCACCGCCTTGATTCGCTCTTCGAACTGGCCGCGATATTTCGTTCCGGCAACCATCATCGCCAGGTCCAGGACGACAATTCGCTTGTCAGCCAATAACTCGGGCACGTTGCCGGTGATCACGCGCTGAGCGAACCCTTCGACAATCGCCGTCTTGCCCACTCCCGCTTCGCCCAACAACACCGGGTTGTTCTTCGTTCGACGACAGAGAACCTGGATCGCCCGCTCAATCTCCCGTTCGCGGCCAATGACCGGATCAAGCTTGCTCTGCTTGGCCAACTCGGTCAGATCCCGTCCGAAGCTGTCCAGGGCCGGGGTCTGTGATTTCTTGCCCTTGCCCGACGCGGGAGCCTCGGCGCCCGGCTCGCGACCGCCACGCTCGGACTCGCCCCCCTCCAGACCATGACCGAGCAGATTCAATACTTCCTCCCGAACCTCTTCAAGTTTCAAGCCGAGGTTCATCAAGACCTGAGCTGCCACACCCTCCTGCTCTCGCAGTAGACCCAACAGAATATGCTCGGTGCCGACGTAGTTGTGGTTCAGATTTCGAGCCTCTTCCATCGAGTACTCGATGACTTTCTTGGCCCGCGGCGTCTGCGGCAACTTGCCCATCGTGACCATCTCCGGGCCACTCTGCACCAGCTTCTCCACCTCCAGGCGGATCTTTCGCAAATCAACATCCAAGTTCTTTAAAACGTTGGCCGCGACACCACTCCCCTCCTTTACCAATCCCAACAGAATGTGCTCGGTTCCTATGTACTCATGATTGAACCGCTGAGCTTCCTGGTTGGCCAACTGCATGACCTTGCGGGCGCGGTCGGTAAAACGCTCATACATGGAATAATCCCCTCAACTGTCAGCCGGTTCTCTCACCTCGATAAAAACCTGGTCCGCCGACTTGTGTTTGTTTCCCTGGTTTGATTCGTCCACTGACCCGGTCGATCCGGCCTGCCACCCAGCCCCTCGGTCGGTAGAGAGTCGTTAATCCACCCTACCTTAGGATTGATCGATGTCTCCGGGCACAGAGGGACAACTTTCCTCAGCGGCCGGCCGCCGTGTTCCGGATGTGGCTGTTGTGCGGCTCACGTATCCGCTGCCGGACGTGCTGCCAGCCTCTTCAGTTCGCGGTCAATCTCAGATCGCCACTTTTGCGAACCCTGGAACCCCTGGGTTCGCAACAATTGACGCCGCGATAAGTCCCTGCGGCCAGTTCGCCGGTAAACGGACGAAAGAAGTAAGTGCGATTCTACATCTCCTGGATCAAGACGAATCTGTCTTTCAAGCAGCACTTGCGTCTCAATCCAGTGTCCCCTTAAGTATTCCGCCTGAGCCTGAATAAACAAGTCCTCCCGGTTCTTCCGGCCCTGCCGCGTGCCGCGATCGGCCGATCGTCGCGCCGCCAGCCAGATTCCCACCACCCACATCAGACCGACCAAAAACCAACCTGCCGACCAAAGTGTGGCCGCCAGACCGAGTGTCCCGGTCCAAGAACCGACAGACCCGGATGATGTCGCTCCATGCAGGGTCGCCCCCGGCAATGGGCCGGGCATCAGAAAACTGATTCCCACCATGATGTTGAGCAGCGCCGCAAAACCGACTGCCATCGCCAGTTCCTTCACCCGACCCTCGTGCCAAAGACCATCAAGTCCCGGCCACAGGTAGGTGATACGACCTGCTCGGCGAATCCATTCCACGAGTCAACTTCCGTATTGGCGGCGGCATCCAGCATCTGGCAGCCCGACAGGCCACTTGGTCCCGTTCCGGTGCCCCGTGCGTCGCAGCACGAGGACCTCGTTCGACCGGACGAAACGGCGCCGGAATTGTACTCGTCGCAGCGAAACTCAGCAAGGCAAGCAACTGCCACCTCTCAACTAGCATTCTTCCGGGTGGGCCCCCGATTTTGCTAGGATGTCAGTGGACACTCTCCCAACTCCCAGACGTGACTCTTCCTCCGAGCTCGTACTCCATGCGCTCTGACGAACGACCCTCGATCGGCAATCCGTCACTGGAAAGGACGTCGGCGCTCCGTGCGATCGACGCGAACGCTAATCGGTGCCTTGAGGGGCTGAGGGTGGTTGAGGACCATGGCCGCTTCTTCCTCAATGATTCCTACATCACGGCTCGGTGCAAGCAACTGCGCCACAACCTGGCCGATCTACTCCGTGCTATTCCGACCGCCGATTTACAGGCGGCCCGGGACACGGCCAACGACGTGGGCACTCAGATCTCGACCGAATCCGAAGGCCGACGGGACCATTCGGCGGGCATCGCCGCGGCCAATTGGAAACGTGTCCAGCAATCATTGCGCTGCCTCGAGGAATATGGCAAGTACGTAGCGCCCGAACTGGCTGCGAGCCTCGAGCGCATGCGTTACGAGAGTTATGTGTTGGACCGTGTGATGACGCTGACTCAACAATCGGCCGCGCGTCTGGCCGACGTGCGCCTTTACCTGTTAGTCGACGGCAGGGCCGACATGGCCGAGTTTGCTCAGCTGGTTCGCACGGTTCTCCCGGCCGGCGTCGATATGGTGCAATTGCGTGATAAACAATTGGACGATCGGAGTCTTTTGGAACGCGCCCGATTTCTTCGCCAGCTGACGGTCGAACATCATTGTCTGTTGATCATCAATGACCGACCGGATCTGGCCCGGTTGAGCGGGGCCGACGGTGTCCATCTTGGGCAGGAGGACCTGTCGGTTGCCGAGGCGCGACAAATCGTCGGGCCTCGGCCACTGATCGGCGTCTCGACACACGACCTGAATCAGGCACGGCAAGCCGTTTTGGACGGAGCGAACTACATCGGTTGCGGTCCGACGTTTCCGTCACCGACCAAGGATTTTACGTTGTTTCCTGGAATTCCCTATCTGCGAAGCGTGGCCGAGGAGATCGGCTTACCCGCGTTCGCCATCGGCGGCATTGACGTTGACAACGTCGGTTCGGTGACGGCAGCGGGATTCACGCGAGCGGCCGTTTCGGCGGCGATCCACGGGTCTGCCGATCCCGTCTCCGTCATCAAGCGATTGCGTGAAACCCTGGAATCGGTTCCGTAGCGTGCGTCCGCCGGCCATCGTAGCCTGTTTTCCGTCGTCCTTTTCTCGCTCATCGTGGTGATTCACATTGTCACCTTCGTAGGCGATCACGGCCCTCTTCCATCATTCGTCACAGCCGATCACTTGCGGAGCAATAACCGGGCGGCGCTTAGGATGTCCTCTTCGTACCCGTCCATGAATCCGACCCAGACGCCACGCACCACCAGGTCTTGATCGATCAGCAACGTTGTCGGATACACCATGCCGGGCCGCTTCAATAACGTCGCCACCGAACGGCGCGTGGCACTTCCCGGATCCCAGAGGGTTGCCGTGTCCGATTCTTGGTCCGTCAGGAAGCGGCGAGTTTGTTCGGCCAAAACCTGCCGTCCTTCTCCGGGTGTTTCAGCGCACGAAACCATGAGCAGCTGGAATTCAGGGTGGACGGCCATCGTCGACTTCAGCTGCATGAGACGTGGGAAGGCGATTCGGCAAGGGGGGCACCAGGTGCCCCAGAAGTCCACGACGGTTACGCGATGGCGAAGCTCGTTCAAACCCACCTCGGCGCTGTCACCTGTCAGTGACTGGAGTCGAAAGTCCTCTACCCGGCGTCCCACGGCAGGATGTGCCCTACCCATTCCATTGGATGAGAGACGGCCAAAGAAACTCTGATAGACCAGTATTCCGATCAATCCCAACGCAAACCAGAGAGCAATCGTAGGCCGGCGACCGCCAACCGAATCTCGCGATCCGCCAGCCCCACCGGCACTCGACCACTGATTTTCTGACATCTGCTCCCGTTTCCTTTTGCGATCCGACACGATGATCACCGCCACCATTCTCCCACGCCACACGGGGTCCCGGTAGGACGGATCCATTGTAGAGTCGGGCCGCCCCATGGCGAAGCACCGGGGCGGAAACTATATTTTCAACGGTTCCGCCGGGCGCGACAGACATCGATAATGGCGGCCGACGATCATCCGTTCGGACGGACTTGGGGCACAGGAGAGTGAACGAATCATGCTAGTGGTCATGCAACGTCAGGCGTCCGAGAAAGACATCGAGCGCGTGTTGAAGAAGATCTCGGAGATGGGCCTGAAGCCTCATTCGATGCCCGGCCCCACTCGGACAGCCATCGGCATTACGGGCAACACGGCCGCGATCGAAGCGACGACCCTGTCCAGTCTTCCCAGCGTCTTGGAATTGATTCGCGTCACCAAACCGTACAAACTGGCCAGTCGCGAAATGCACATCGACGACAGCCAGGTCATCTTCCCGCAATGTACGATCGGCGCCCCCAACTTCACCGTGATCGCCGGTCCCTGTTCGGTGGAAAATGAAGAGATGATCTTGCGCACGGCCGAGTTTCTTCGGGAGCGGGGGATCGGCATCATGCGAGCCGGAGCATTCAAGCCGCGCACCAGCCCGTACAGCTTTCAGGGGCTCGAGAGGGCCGGCCTGGAAATGCTCTGCCGGGCTCGCGAGAAGACGGGGATTGCCATTGTGACGGAGGTATTGGATGTCGAGAACGCCGACCTGGTCGAGCAGGCCGCGGATATGCTGCAAGTCGGAACACGCAATATGCAGAATTTCTCGCTCCTTAAACGACTCGGCCAGGCCCGTAAACCGGTGCTCTTGAAACGAGGAATGGCCGCCACGCTCGAGGAGTGGTTGATGGCAGCCGAGTACGTTTTGACCGGCGGCAATTCCGACGTGATCCTGTGCGAACGTGGCGTTCGCACCTTTACAGACCACACAAGGAACACGCTCGATCTGTCAGTGATTCCACCGGCCAAGGAACTTTCGCATCTGCCCGTCATCGTTGACCCAAGCCATGGTACGGGGCGGAGAGCCTACGTCACGCCGATGGCGATGGCGGGGATGGCGGCCGGCGCCGACGGAGTCATCGTCGAAGTTCATCCCGACCCCGAATCAGCTCTCTCCGACGGCGCTCAATCACTCGACTTTGGACAGTTTGACAAGATGCTCGAAGAGTTGAAACGGCTGGCCGATGTGCTCGGCCGACAGGTCGACGGAACGTAGCCGTTGTTCCTTGAGAGGGGTCAGGAGTCAATTGCCGGAACGGCCCGTAGGGTGCTTCGCACAATTGACTCCTGACCCCTTTACCTCCGTCGTATTGGAACGGGGTATTGCGAGGTCTGCTGATGAGTGAATCCTTCGAGGTGGAAAACAAGTTCCGAGTAGAATCCTTCGGCCCGCTCCGCGAACGACTCGTCCAACTCGACGTCGCCTGGTCCGCTCCGATCGAGCAGGTTGATACCTATTTCGCACATCCCTGCCGCGATTTCGCAGTGACCGACGAGGCACTGCGCATTCGCAAAGTCCAAGACGACCATTGGGTTACTTACAAGGGACCCAAGATCGATCAAGTCACCAAGACTCGGCGTGAGCTGGAACTGCCGCTGGGTAACACGCCGCAAACCACAGAACAATTTGGAGAACTGTTCGCGGCACTCGGTTTTCAGGCCGTCGCTCAGGTGTACAAACAACGGACGATTGGACGCTGCCGGTGGCAGCACTTCGATCTGGAACTTGCCCTCGACCAAATCGATGGGATCGGGTCGTTTGTCGAGCTGGAGATCGTCACAGACGACGCCGGCCTGGACGCCGCCCAAGGGGCGGTCCTGCAGCTGGCCGAGCATCTGGATTTGGCCGCACCCGTTCGCGCCAGCTATCTGGAGCTGGTCCTCGCCAGCCGGCAATCGGACGACGACACTCCCCCCCCCCATTGAGCTGCACGCGAGCCTTGAACGCGCATTTATGTGAAGGAGCTCACAGAACCAACATCTTTTGCCAACTTCATCATTGACGTTGGCCGTCGCGGCACAATAATATTTCGTTCTGGTGTCGGTTTCTGTTTTACAGCTGGAGGAAGAAACACATGCTGAAGTCACGTACGTTGTTTGCCGCCGTTGCATCGGCCTTACTTTTGAGTGCCACTATCTTCGCAGCCGATAGTGTCAAGCTCGACGGGGTCAAGTGCCTTTTGAATCCGAAGGGCAATGCCAAGTCCGAAAATTCGGTCGATTACAAAGGTGGAAAAGTCTACTTCTGTTGCGGCCACTGCAAAGAGAATTTTGCCAAGAACACGAAGAAATTTGCCGCGCAGGCAAACGCCCAATTGGTTTCGACCAAGCAGGCCAAGCAGACCAAGTGCCCCCTGATGGGCAAGCCGTGCAAAGACAACGTCTCCTGCAAAGTGGCCGGTGTGGATGTGAAATTCTGCTGCCCCGGTTGTGTCAAGAAGGTTGCAAAACTGGAAGGCAAGGAGCAAGTCAACCTGGTATTCGGCGAAAAGGCATTCGCCAAGGGCTTTGAGGTCGTGAAAAAGAAGAAGTAGTCGTTCTTCTTTCTAAGATCAACGGCACAATCGGCCGGCCGAGGCGCTCACCTGAACGGCCTTCAGGCCCGGACCGAATGAACCGAAAGACCTGCCTCGTTGGGGCAGGTCTTTTTTCGTATCCGTTCACGGCCCTGTGCCGAGAACGGATACAACGGAGGATACGTGCAATGATGCCATGCGGCAGGCAAGCCCCGGATGGGGCGTCCGTGTTTAGCCAG
>CAYNDU010000165.1:0-10322 GCA_964395615.1 uncultured Pirellulaceae bacterium
GCCGCGAGCGGTCAGCCTTCATTCAGTCCCGCGGCTGAGCCGAACCGTGGTCATCCGGCGCGACATGCAGGCGCCGGCCCCTTCGATTCGACGGCTGACCAACCTTCGGCCAGGACACAACCGAATGGGGCGATTCTGGGTGAGACCGGTTTTACGGGCGCCAGCCAGCGAGATACTATTTCGGCGCAGTCTCGAGCTTGGGCGCGTCAGGATCCACGATCAGCTCGTTTTGAACCTCCCAGATTCCGGGTTCCAATCGCACCAGGCGCTCAGCGACATCGCGGGCATGCTGTGATGCAGCCGTCCCCGTTATCACAGCAGTATCGCCCTTAACCTGGATCTTAAGACCGGGATAATTCTTCGCCATGCGTGCCGCACAACGCTGGATGGCCGCCGAACTGCGTTGGGAAATCGCCGCCCGCTGTTCGGTCGTGGGTTGAAAGCCAATCACCATGTGCGTCCGGACTCGACGCGCACCTTGCGTGTTGGCTCCTCCGGCCTGACCCCCGAGCCCCGCACCAGCACCGAAACCGACCCCGCGTCCGAATCCTCCGAGCCCCCCTATTCCTCCAAGCCCACCGAACGCGCCGAGTCCACCAAATGAACCGCCCCGGCCCGTCGATCGATTGCCCGTTGCGCTTTGGCCGAACATACCGGAGGTGGCGGCACCGGCACCGGCCGTCGTTTGCCCGGCCGATTGGCTGCCGCCCGTAAATCGGCTGGAGCTCGATTGAAAACGGCTGCTGAGACTGAGACCGGACATCGACGAGAAGGACGATCCGATGCCGGCACCCGACGAAGCGCCGCCCTGAGTGCCCGTGTTTCGATTACTTGAATTGCCGGTGAGTTGCGCCTTCAGCGGGCCTCCTGACCACCATACCATGGTAGTCGCCGCGACCAGAATCAGCATCCAACGTCGGTTCATCGCAGCACCTCCTCGGGGCCCGTAGCCCACGGCCTACTCCACATTCACGTCCAATCGTCGAGTGATACTCGACGTTTAATGTTCTCGACGCAACCGAAGGCCCGGATCGACAGAAAGGCGAACAGGTCGCCGTGGTCGCTAACTGACCGGCACCATTATACGTAATATTCCGATTTCGTGACGTCAAAAACGGACCGAATTTGCTCGTGAGGCGTTCCCTTCCCAGGGAAGGTCGGGTGGTTCCCGGTAGGGGGAGCCAGCATGGGTGGCGTGATAGATGAAACCCCGCGGCCTGCTGACGGGTATCGTCCTTTAATAGAATTCGCGACAATTCGGCCACATTCTTTACGAATAGCGAGCATTAGGCCACGTCGGCAAGAGGCCGCTCGAACGGCGGCCTCACGTAAGGGCCGGGCACATCTGGGATCCTGATCGAGAGGAGAGAACCGTGACGCGTGTACATCAACGATATTGGATTCGAAAAATGGCGGTAGTCGTTTGGGGTGGGTTGGTCCTCACCTTGATCGCGGCGTCATCGAGTTTGGCCGAGCGCCCGTCGGCGCCGAAACTACTTCCGAAGTCCACCTTGGCGTATCTCCGGATTGCTGACTGTCCGGAGTTAATCGAGAAATTCCAAGAGACGTCGATGGGGAAGCTTGGCCGGGACGAGAAGATCAAGCCACTGGTTTCCCAGCTCTATGGATCGGTGGCCCAGGCGTTTCAACGCGTGCAGGAGCAGATTGGGGTCTCGCTCGACCAGATCCTGGCGTTACCGCAGGGAGAACTTTGTGCGGCCCTGGTGGCCCGTGACGAGGGCACACCCGTTTTCGTGGCCATTATCGACGTGGGCGATCAATTGCCGATCGCGCAGCAGCTGTTGCAGGCGGCCGAGCAACAGGCGGCATCCGAAGGCACGCCGGTCACTCGCGAGCAAGTGGGCGATGTGACGCTGAATCTTCTTGCGGGTGGGAAAGGCGTTTACTTCGAACGTGAGGCCACGATCTGCTTCTCCAACAATGCGGAGATGCTCAAGACGATCCTGGCCACCTGGGACGATCCGGAATCGTCCGACTCTTTGGCCGATAATCGCAAGTTCACGGCCATCATGTCCCGTTCGGTGGGTACGAAGGACGAGCGGCCGCAGCTGACGTTTTTTGTTGATCCGATCGAGATCTTTCAGAATGTCGCGCGAGGAAACGCCGGCGCTCAGATTGCCCTCGCCATGCTTCCGACGCTGGGGCTCGACGGCATCAAGGCGGCTGGTGGCAGCGTCATCTTGGCGACGGAGGAATTCGATTCCATTTCGCACATGCATCTTTTGCTGGATAATCCGCGGGAGGGTCTTGTCCGTATTCTGGCGATGGAAGAAGGGGACACAACGCCCGAGAGCTGGGTGCCCGTGGATGCAGCTTCCTACATGACGGTGAATTGGAACGTTGAGCAAGCGGTTGGCGCGGCCCGAGAGATGTTTGACAAGATCCGAGGACCGGGTGCGTTGGATAACGAGTTGCGAAGCCGATTCAACGACCAGCTTGGGATCGATGTACAAAAAGACGTCATTGACCAGCTGGCTGGCCGTTTTACGCACGTCAGCTGGTTTGAGAAGAAAGCTCGCGTCAATGCGGGCACGAACCTGGTCGGTGTCAAGCTGAACGACGTATCGGCCTTCCGCAAGACGCTGGACAGCATGTTGGAACGAGCGGGCGCGAATGCCAAGAAGAATAATTACCGCGGTATCACTTACTACAGCTTTACCTCGGGCAATCAGCCGCCGAATTTCAATCAGGAGTTATTGCGGCTTCCGACCCCCAGCATTGCCCTGGTTGGTGATTTCTTGCTGCTGAGCGACAGTTCCGAATGTTTGAAGGCCGCCATCAGCAGCAAGAAGGACCCTGACTCCTCATTGGCAAACGAACTCGATTTCAAGTTAATCGCCAGCCGGATTCGTCAACACCTCGGCTCGAAGCGCCCGAGCATGATCGCGTTTCAACGCCCGGAGGAATCGATGCGGTCGTTCTATGAATTGGCAGCTTCGCCCAACACACGTCGGCAGCTGGACGAGGCGGCCAAGACGAACCCCGTGTTCCGAGCACTGGGGCAGGCCTTAAAGGACAATCCGCTGCCACCGTTTTCGGCGATCGCCAAATACCTGGCCCCCGGCGGCGGGATGATGGTGAGTGACCAGGCGGGCATCCATTACATCGCGTTCTCCTTGCGACGCGACTGACGACGTCCGATTCCGCGACGTTTGTCCCTCGCCCACGCGTGTGACGTCCCTCCGAGCAGCAAGTTCGGTGGCCCGGATCGGAGGTAATTCCGGGTCACTGGCTCGCCGGAAAGCTGCGGACTCGGGCAACACGGGCGGGCAGACTCGGCAGGGGTCGGTTGCAAAACCACGCCGACTCCGCTAATCCTATAGCCTGATAACCACCCGAAAACGGGCGGTAGCCGTTCTCGCCTGTGGGCCTTGAACGGCCGCGGACCGGGCGGAAGAAACGCAGCGACAAGCGCGGATCGGGCGGAAGCCTAACGAATTCCGAGTCGGCCCGTCCGGTTTCGTGTACGTCGTGTCTTTCGTGGCAAGAAACTAAGAAAGCCGCCCAACTCGGCAGAAAGCCGAGAATGGCGCCAGGAAATCCGAATTTCGATAACCAGGTGATCGACCGATGTCCGACAAGAAAATGTCCGACGAGCAACCTCCCACCGAGAATCCGTCCAAGGGAGACGTTCCCAATCCGTGTGATCAAGGGAAGCCGGGCGACGAAGGGAAGCCGGGCGAATCGCAAGCACGTCGCATCCTGCTGGTTGACGATGACGGCGAGATTATCGAGTCCATGCGGTTTGCCCTGGAAGCGAAAGGGTACGAGATCCTGGTCGCCCGTGACGGAAACCAGGGTCTGGCGATGGCCGAGCGTGAAGATCCTGATCTGGTGATCCTGGACATGATGATGCCCAAACGGAGCGGGTTCCTGGTGCTCGAGAAGTTGCGGCGAACTCGGCCCGTGCCGATGCGAATTATCATGATCACGGCAAACGAAGGAAGTCGCCACAAGGCGTACGCCGAAATGTTGGGTGTGGACGACTATATTCGGAAGCCCTTCGCCATGGACCGGCTCATTGGAAGCGTCGCCCGTTTACTGTCATGAGGGTGGCTCTCCTGAGGCGTCCGAATGAGGGCCGTTAAGCGGCCCCCGCTCTGTTCCGAACGGCGTGTCGGGAGTTGTCTCGTCCATTTCTCTTCCTTCCTGCCTTCTGAAACGAACGAAAGATCTATGTCACACGGCGGACGACCCGAGAGTGCACCCATCGAGGCGACACGAACTCCGATCGAGGGCTGGCACTGCACCCATTTCTTCTACCGATTTCGATCGGACCGACTGGCCGCCATGGATCGGACGGCCTTGCGAGCTGCGAGTCGGCAGTGGGCAGCGCTTCTGGCTGCGGAAAATCCGGACGCACCGGCCCGCGTTCAGACGAGTTTGGTCAGCGGCCACCGGGCCGACTTTGGGTTGATGTTAATGGACCCGGATCCTTTGAAAATCGACCGCCTCCATCAACGAATTTGTCGTTGCCTTCTTGGCCCGGCCATCGAAACGACCTATTCGTTTGTGTCGATGACGGAAGTATCCGAGTACGTCCCGACGGTCGAGCAATACGCCCAAAGGCTGATAGCCGAGGGAGAGGAGGAGGGGAGCCCGACCCTGGCCGCGAAAGTAAAGGCCTACTCACGGCGTGAGCCGATGATGAGGCGACAACGTCTGACACCCGATTTCCCCGACTGGCCGGCTACCTGTTTCTATCCGATGAACAAGAAACGGAAAGTGGGTGAGAACTGGTTCACCATGCCGTTTGCCGACCGCAACCGACTGATGGCCGAACATGCTCGCAGCGGCATGGCCTTTGCCGGCAAGGTCTCGCAATTAATCACGGTGGCGGTCGGATTGGATGATTGGGAGTGGGGAGTCACGCTGTGGGCCAAGAACCCGGAATTCCTGAAGGACATCGTCTACCGCATGCGCTTTGATGAGGCAAGCGCTCGGTATGCCGAGTTTGGTCCGTTCTACGCCAGTTATCTGGCGACGGCCCCGGAGATCCTCGACCACTGCCAGATTCCACGCTAACGGGCGCGCTTCCGCCCGCGCGGCGGCGATCCCACTCCGCCGCCGTCGGCCACCCCTTGGCGGCCCCCGGACTCAAAGGCCGACGCCAATGGCAAAACAACTCGATCAGCTGTTGGTCATCGACATCGAGTCGACCTGTTGGGAGCGTGAACCGCCCCGAGGACAATACAGCGAGATCATCGAGATCGGAATCTGTCTGATCAACACCGATCTACTCGAACCACACTCGCCACGATCGATCATGGTCCGCCCGACCATGTCGACAATTGGCACATTCTGCACGCAGCTGACCTCGATCACCCATGACATGGTGGCCGATGCACAACCGCTGTCACACGCCGTGGGCGTCCTGCTCAGTGAATACCGGACCACCGAGCGTCTGTTCGCCAGCTGGGGCGATTACGATCGATCGCACTTCCTGAAGAACTGCCGATCGTTCGGTTTGAAATACCCATTCGGCCCGACGCACCTGAACATCAAGAACTTGTTTTCGATCGCGCTTGGACTCCCTCGCGAGCTCGATCTCGAAGCAGCGTGTCTACACGTGGGTCTTTCGATGAAAGGCCGTCATCATCGAGGAATCGATGATGCATGGAATACGGCCCGCCTTTTGTGCCTGCTGCTCAAACGCATGCGACATGTGCCCTGTTGACTCTCGTTGCTCAACTCCGACCTCTTGTGTCCGCGACGACCCGCATCCGCGGCCGTTCGACCTGCAGGCCGCCAAGTGCCCCCGGCTTCAAACCGATCATTACGAACGACGTGTCTTCTTGGTGCCGGGCGACCCTTCGCTTCCCTTTCGCGACGCCCCTTCCGATGCCTCCTTGGATGCCCCTTTCGCCGGTGTTGTGCCCCGTCTTTTCGCGTCTGTGCCCGTTTTTCTTGACTCCGTGCCTGGCTCATCTCGCTTGCCCGGTACCGGTTGCCGCGCCGAGTTCGGATTTTCCTTCTTTGGGAACCGAGGGGTGAGGACTAATTGCACAGGTGTTCCGCGAGGCGGAATATTCTCGGTATACGCCACGTAAAGCAGCTCGTTATTGGCCTGACTACTCTGAATGGGCAGATCGAGCAGAGCGCTGGCGAAATTCGATACACAGATGAATTCGCCGCTGTCGGCGTAGTAATAGCGTTCACCGGTCGCCTCATCGGTCCAGAACCCGCTGCCCACAAACACCCAGGGATAAGCCAACGGCTTGTCGGTCTTGACGTTCTTCACCCACTGCTGGCCCGGCATACGGTGCAATTCTCCGGAAGGGTCTTTCCAGACGAGTTCGACGACTACCTCCATTCCCTCGGCAGGAACGTAATTCGGTTCATATTGGACCGGGCGACCCGGTTTGGCCCCCAACGCGACCAGGCCGGCGTGAACAAAACGGGCGGGCGTGTTGACCGAGACGACCGATTCATGTTCCTTGGTTCTGCGCGGACACGCGAACATTTCAAGTTGTCCTTCGCGCAAACACACCCGACCGCCCACGACCACGGACCGGAGTTTTGGGTCCAGCCATATCTCGTGGTCTTTGGCCAATCGCAGCCACTTCGGCGACACGGGCGGACTCGGCAAGACCTTCTCCGGTTTTTTCGTTTCTCCCGTCGAAGTCTCATCGGGCGTTTCTTGCCGCTCCGACTCGTTTCCAACTTCCTTCTTCCCTGCCTCCTTATTCCCAACATCTTTCTTGCCCGCTTCTTCCTGTTGCGTCTGCCCTGTCCTGACCGGACCGACGAGACTCTTGGCCGCGATTTCATGGTCCGGGTCACGGGCCGTCGCTTCCACCGTTCCCAGCAGTCCGGCGAGCGACGCCATCATGACGACGAGAACGGTTCGCGCTGATGCGGGCGACGCCCATGGAATCGGATTACAACGTGGCGGGCGTCGATCGGTTCGACTCCGTTTCATGATCGGGCACGGTCTTGCAAGAGGCTTGAGCCGATAGCAAGCGTTGGGATCGTGTTTCCTCATGGTTATTTCCTTCTTTGGCAAACGAAGAGTCGTCGCAGTTTCTGCAGCGCCGGGGGGCAGCAAAACGGGGCCACGGCTGTTAAGATGGTCAACTCGAGGGTAAAGGGGTCAGGAGTCAATTGCCGGAACGGCCCGAAGGGTGCTTCGCACAATTGACTCCTGACCCCTTTACCTCTACTCCCATCATTATACGCCAAGGATGTCATTCGAGGATGTCGAGCAAAACCTCAAGCAAGTGCAACGGTCGGGCCAAGGCGCGGAAGGCAGAGCGTCGAGCGGATGACGGGAAGAAATCTCGGAAGGCGGGGCTCCATTTAAGCGGATCGTTGGGCGACGACAAAATGCAACGGGACGGATGGTCGACGGAAATGGACGATGATCAATGGACGTCCTGGATCGCCCATTTGGGGCAACGGAAGACCCTTGTGGATGCCCCTTCTTGGGGGCCACGCCATGGAATTCACCCTCTCAAATGGGCTTTGGCGGAAGATACACCGATTTCGGACGGACCCTCGTTACTCAAGAGTCTGACCATCTCGGCAGCCAAGCGAAAGCGGGCTGCCGTTGACACGTTAACCGTAAGAAGATGGCTCGACTTGCGGCCGACGGGCCTTCCGACGCGTGGGTGGGCATTGGAATGCCTGGGATGGGCGCATGCGTTGCCTGCGATCGCGCGCGGGGTCGATCCCAAGGCCGGTTGTGAACTACTCGAAACGCTTGAACATACGGTTGACCGGGCCGGGCAGTTATCGGCGGTGGACGAACCGGTGGTGCAACAGTTGTTGGCCGGAGAGCTGGCTTGGACACTGGCGGTACAGTTTCCGGAGTTTCCGACATTTTCGGGAATGAAGTCGGCCGGTGTGCGATGCATTTCGGAGGGAATGACCGAGTTACTTGATGGGCAGGGGCTGACCAATTCGCGATACACGGACGACTTCCGATTACTCTTGGCTTGCTGGACTCGATGTTTGCAGTTGGCGTCGAATTCGGAGAGTGGCCAGATTGCTCCTGCTGCGCGTGAGCAATACGACTGGATGGTTCGGCAGGCTCTGCGGCTTTGTCGCCCGGACGGATCGCTACTTCTCAGCTCGGACATACGCGGCGACTGGCGACACGATTTATTCCGAGCCTGTTTGAAGATATCGGGTGACTCGGCTGACCAGACGATAGCAGGTCGCATATTGCCATCGGGCCAACCGCCGTCGAGTCCGGTTCGACGAAAGCGGCTGCCGGAGCCGAGTGTTTATTCCGAGTGGTCGGAAGTGGTCGTGATGCGCAGCAAGTGGTCGAGAAAAAGCCCGGTATTTTCGGGACGGTTCCACGGCTCGACCATTCGGAGCGAGTTGATTACGGGCGGGCAGGTGGTTTGGAGCGGACCGACGTTACCAACGGTGACGATCAATGCTCAACCTTGCAACGTGTCGTCGGAGTGGCGTGAGTTGTGCTGGTTCACCGACACGGACGTCGACTACCTGGAGTTGGAGGCGGACCTGATCGACGGTTGGAAGATTCAGCGCCAGTGGATGTTGGCCCGCAAGGACCAGTGGTTCTACATGGCGGATGCTGTGCTCGGTCCCCAGGACGCCGACATCGAGTATTCGCTTGGATTACCGCTGGAAACGGGAGTTCAATACGCGCCGCTGCCCTCCACTCGCGAGGGCTACCTGGTTGGTTCCAAGCCATTGGCGACCGTCTTGCCGCTCGCGTTGAATGAATGGCAAACGTCTGCCGCACCGGGAGCCATGGAGTGCGACGGCCGGCATCTCGTGCTCAGCCAGCGAGCGTCCGCGGCGCGGCTTTACTCGCCCTGGTTCGTTGACCTGCGACCCCGGCGCATGCAATGGAAGCGAACCTGGCGACAGTTGACGGTGGCCGAGAAGCTGGAGACGGTGACGCCCGATGTAGCGGCCGGGTATCGTGTGCAGATCGGACGGCGTCAGTGGCTGTTCTATCGCTCGTTGGCACGGCCCGCCAACCGCTCGGTGCTCGGGCAGAATCTGTCGCAGGAGTTCGTCGCGGCTCGATTCGACATGCAAGGCGAAATCGATGAGATCATCGAGATTGAATGACTCGACGGCTGACGCCGGCCAGATCGCTGCAAATCTGGATCGCGTCACGTGCCGGATTTCCGACGCGGCAGAGAGAAGCGGCAGGGATCGCGATGCCGTTCAGCTGATCGCGATCACCAAGTACGTTGCGGCCGATGTTGCGCGCCTGCTGCATCGGGCCGGGTGCCTTGACCTGGGCGAGAGTCGACCGCAGGTCCTTTGGGAAAAAGCTGAAACGTTGAAGGATTTGGACGTTCGATGGCATATGATCGGGCACCTGCAGCGCAACAAGGTCCGTCGAACGCTTGCCCACCTCCACCTGATTCACTCGGTAGACAGCCGACGCCTGCTCGACGAACTCGATACGCAATCCGCCGACCGAGGCGAAGGTACGAAGGTACTGGTCGAGGTGAACACTTCGGGAGAAGGACAAAAGGGTGGATTCTCGGTTTCGGAAGCTGAGCGGCTGGCGAGTGAATTCGGCCGGTGGGATCGAATCGATGTTTGTGGTTTGATGACGATGTCGGCTCGAGACAGTGATGCCACGTCGGCTCGCCGCGAATTCGCGTGCCTTCGTGAGCTCCGCGACCGCATGCAACGGGCGGATCCTCAGCTCAACCTGCGGCATCTGTCGATGGGGATGAGTCGAGATTTTGAAGCGGCCATTCTGGAAGGAGCGACAATGGTTCGAATTGGGAGCGCCCTATTTGAGGGGATAAGCCGGTGAAAGGCGTGCGGTCGGCCGAGCGGGGCGTGGCGTTGTCCCTTCGCGCCCAGCCTGGATCTCGGCGCAATGAACTTCGGTTCTCGCAGCAATCGGGACTGAAGGTGGCCGTTACCCAAATCGCGGAAAAGGGAAAAGCCAATCGCGCCATTACAAAGGTCTTGGCAAAGTCGCTCGGCTTGAGACGGTCACAAATTGAACTCGTCGCCGGACACACCAACGCCCTCAAACAATTCCTGATTCGCGACGTGACGGTCGAACAGTTGGAACAGCGGATTCACGATGCAACGGGTTGAGCCGCACTGACGGGCGAAAACGTCGCCCCTGCGTGATTTATGGTTGGTGCACCACGGGTTACGGCGAGCGGACATCGTGTCGGGGTGCAGGAACGGGCTCGTTTTGGGTGGACGTATTATTCAGCGCGATCTTGACGTTCGGGCGATTGGGATTCCCTGGTTGTTCTTCCAGGTGTTTCCGTAGTCGGTCGTCGTCGCACAGAGCGGCGACATAAATGTCGCACAAAGGGGCGACATAAATAGGGAGA
>CAYNDU010000166.1:0-10301 GCA_964395615.1 uncultured Pirellulaceae bacterium
TGGTTGCCACCGCGTGTCGAAACGCAGGCCCCCCCGACCGGAAACTACAAAATCCACAAACCGTGCCTGACGGGAATGGCAAGAAGCGCCCTGACGATCCGACTCGGTCGACCGAGTCGGACGGGTCGCCAAATCAGGAACGGTCGCCAAATCGGGACGCGACGGCCGACAAGGGGCCACAGGAAGATTCACCGAGTCGATCCCAGGCCCCGAAAGGGGAATCATCCGAGCGTCGTGCCGATCAAGGGGCGTCGGGGGGGAAACCCGATGAAGCAGATCCTACCCCGGCCGGTCAGACGCCCGGTTCGGAAGAGTCGTCGGACTCGACCGGCAAGGACCAGGAAGCAACGGGTGGCCCCCAATCATCATCGTCAAGCGATTCCCCGTCTCCGCCCATGCCTTTGGCGGGCATGACGCGTGATGAAGCGGCAAAAATGTTGCAGGCGGTTCGCGACCGAGATCTGCTGCGACGCCTGCAGCGACTGCAACGGGCGCGGGGTCGTCAGGTTCATGTGGAGAAGGACTGGTAACGTGTGGCGGACAAATGGACAGGGTGGCGAAACGAATCCGACCGTCCCGATCGTTGCGGTCGGTGGAGGGAGAACGTTGAAACGCCGAGCCAACGGCAATTCACGCGTGGGTGGGACAGGAGAAAACATGTCGAGGCAGGCAAAGTTCGGATCGAGATCGGGTCGACGCACGCGGTCCCGACAGTGCCTGTCGGCATGCCTGGTGTGGATGGTGTCGGTCACGGTCGTTGCCGAGGTACACGCGCGGGCGACCTTGCGAGCTCAATTATCGACAACGGAAGCTTACGTCGGGGTTCCGTTGACGCTGACGATTGAAGTGGCCAACGCCGAGTCCCACGACCGGCCAGAGGTGCCCGCGATTCCAGGAGCCGAAGTCGTATCGGCCGGTGTGCCCAGTCGCAGCAGTCGAACGACGATTATCAACGGGCAGAGAAGTGACTCGGAATCGGTTCGATATGCGTGGATGATTACACCGCGACGGGAAGGGGCATTCACCATTCCGCCGATCCGAATACGTCTGGATGGGCAGATCGAAGTGACCAGGGAGTTGACCTTCACAGCGGCCAAGAGCGAAGCCGGTGATCTGTTAAGCGCTGAAATCACGCTCAAGAACGAGAAAGTGTATGTTGGCCAGTCGTTACCAGCCACCTTGAATATCTACATCAAACCGTATCGCGACGCGCAGTACGAGCTGACCGTTTCCGCCAGCGACATGTGGCGTATGGTCCAGCTGCAGCAGTCCAACTGGGGGGATTTTGTCGAGCCCCTGCGCGAGTTAATTGCAGGTCGTCGTCAGCCCGAAGGGAGGCACGTCACGCGGGGCGCGGATGACTCGCAGGCTGCGGCCGTTTATGCGTACGAATTGGAGACCGTGATCTATCCTGACCGGCCGGGGCCTCTTGGCATTGACGACGTACAGGTCGTCATGAAGTATCCCACGAAACTGCAGCCCGGCCGTGATCCGTTATCGCGATTCTTCGACGACGACCGGTTCCCTTTTCCCGGTGGCAGATCACCCTTTGCTCGATCTTCCCGTGGTCTCGAGGTAGCTGGTTCCCGGCCGGTGGTAGCAGAGGCCCGCGTTCAACGCATCGACGTCCTTCCGATTCCACAGCAGGGCCGCCCGGCCGATTATCGAGGCGCCGTTGGTAGCTATTCGATTGTCGCCGAAGCGGTGCCGACCGAGGCTCATGCGGGCGACCCGTTGACACTTCACCTGGGAATCACCGGAAACGGGCGTCTGGATGTGCTCGGCGCTCCGCCGCTTGCAGACTTGCCTGAGTTATCGCGGGATTTTCGAATATCGGATGATCCGCTGGCCGGAGTCGTGCAGGATGGGATCAAGAAATTCTCAGTGAGCATCCGACCTCGACGTGCGGGTATCACCCAAGTTCCGAGTATACCGCTGAGCTATTTTGATCCCGAACGGGAGGAATTTGTGACGGTCCGGACCGATCCGATTCCCATTGAAGTGAAACCGTCGGAAATGCTCTCGGCCGACGCGGTCGTCGGCTCGAGCAGTTCGGTGGACCCTCAAGCGTCAAGCGTCGGTAGTGGGTCCGAGCTGTTATTCGTATCGGACCTTTACACCGGCCCGCGTGTTCTGACTTCATCGCGCCGGCCACCGGATTGGCCCTGGTACGTGGGGCTGTTGATGCCACCCGCGCTCGCCCTGCTATTGGCACTCGAACGCCAACGCAGACGTCGTGGCCTGCGTTTCATTTCAAAAGCCTCGGCTGAAGGCCGAATCGCGCGCAAGCGATTGGCCCGCGTCCGGCACGCTCCGGATGTGGAGCCGATAATGATGGCCTACCTGGCGTCACGGCTTGGCCGGCCGGCCGCGAGCCTTACGCGCATCGAGGCGGTCACCTTGCTGTGTCGTAACGGGCTGACCGGAGCGGCGGACGAATGGAATGATCTCTTGCTGGAATGTGAGCAGGCACGATTCGCTGGATCGTCGGCATCGGCGTCGCCGATTTCCGCCCTGGTCGCTCAGGCCCGTCGTTGCCTGGCCATGCTGGCAAACGATCGCCTGGCCGAGGTGGCGGACGAGGACCGGTTGGAAGTGCCTGCAAGGGGAGTGTCATGAGGCGGTGTTCGCATGGGATTCAACGCCGACTCCGTAGAGAACGTCGGCTCCGGCGCGGACTGTGGCGGGGCGCATTGTGCATGTTTCTGATGAGCCTGGTATCACGCAGTGTGGTCGCTGAGGTCGAGGTGAATCTAGACTCAGAGCAACAGTCTCAGCTCCTGCAGGAAGCCGTCGGGGCCTACAGGCACGGACTGAAGGCGGCCGACGAAGGCGATGTGGCAACGGCTCGGCAAGCCTTTGAGCGATCTGCCGAAAAATTCCAGGTGTTGGTCGATAGTGGGATATCCAATGGCCCCTTGTTTTTTGATTTGGGGAACGCCTGCTGGCAGGCCGGGAGGTTGGGTCGAGCGATTGCAGGTTACCGGCAGGCACTTGCGTGGATGCCGGGAGACCCAACGGTACGGGCCAATTTACGGTTCGCCCGGAACCAGCTTGCCCGGCGTCATCAAGTGGGACCCATTGATGCAGGATCGACCGATTCGGCCTGGCAGGCGTTGGTTGCGTTCAATGCGCGCTGGTGCTGGGCCCTTCTTGCTCCGCTTGGCATCGTCGGTTGGTGGATCGTCTGGTGCGGCTGGCGGTTGAACAAGTCTCGGTGGCATCGAGCCGCTCTGCCGATGCTCGTCGTCGGCCTGGCACTGGCGCTCACCGGCGCGGCCTCTTGGACGGTCGATTGGATGCAACGCCCGTCAGGCCTGCAGGCGGTGGTGTTGCGGGAGACGCAACTGCGTGACGGAAACGGCCGGGCCTTCGAGCCGAAGTACGATCAGGCATTACCTGAAGGCGCTGAATGTGACGTCTTGCAGACTCGTGGACAGTGGGCGGTCCTGCGAACCTCTGACGGGCGGACCGGGTGGGTCGCGCGTGAGACGATCATTGAATTGGCTGAGGGTCGCTAGTCCGGATTATTTTGAATCCATAAAGGACAGGGTTGACTAAACCAAATACTCGTTTCGCAGCGACTCGAGTTCGCTCCAGGTCGGTTTTCTCTTTCCCAATGCGTCGATCAGTCCGCTGTGGGCGAATTCGTGGGATACGGCGTCGCTTAACTGGTTCCAAATAACGGAGTGGACGGCCGGTTTGGAGACGAGCATCTTGACCAGGGGTCCGACCCATGAGTGGTCGATCGCCGGCAGTTCTGGATGGTCGCGGTCACGAGCGACCACTTTGGCGTCGACCGTCGCGTTGGGATCGGCCATGGCGCTGCTGGGCACTGTCAGATAGATCAACAGAGGAATCCCGATCAGACTCCACCTATCGAGATGACGGCTGATATCGAGAAGATCGCGGGGCAGCGTTCCATGTGGCCAGTATCCCAGATTCACTTCCAACCCTATCGCCGACACTCCAAGGTCGGCCCGGACCAAGGCGTCGGCGAAATGGAGAGGCGACAGGTCAAGATCACGTGAAGCCAGGTACTCGGCCCACGGTTGATCAAACGTGATCACCAGTGGTGACCGGGGGGCCTGCTGACGGACCACCTCGATGCAGGTTACTGCAAGACGAAGCCGATCCTCTTCAGTCAGCCCCAGAGAATCGTCGACATTCAAACGGCCGGCAACATTCCAGACGTCGACCTGCCCTTCGAATTGCCCGACAATCCGCTCGAGAAACCGGATCACGTGCGACTCCAACTGGTCAAGCGGAGGAGGCTCACATGCGATCCACTCGGGAAGCGAGAGAGTTTCGAGCTGAAGCAGTGGCCCGGCGAAGATCTGCAGCCCGCGCTGCCGGCACCACTCCGTGTCGGCTCGCGCCTTTTCATCATCCCACGACGATTCGCTCGGCTGCAGTTCACTCCAACGGAATGGCAATGAAGCGGCGTGAAAGGTCGATTGAATTGCGTCGGACCACTGATCCAATTGGTCCGTCGAGTCCAATCGGACCCCGAACCGGCAAGGCAAGGGCCCCTGACGGGTCCTTCGCAGCTCCAGAATCTGGTTGACCATGTGCCCGCTGAGCTGTTCGATCAGTCCGGCGGACCGGGCCGTCGACTCGTCGGCGGCAGTTGCGTTTGCCGATTCTGTCACGGCCTGAATGAAAGACTGCAGGCAATTTTCCAGCTTGGCCGAGGTGTCGGACGGAACGGACAACTGTTGTGATTCAATGGCTGCGACGAGTGTTCGAGCTCGGTGCAATGTGCCTCGTGCCAACTCGACGGGCAACTGATACGGGAGTTCCCGCTCCATGAGGCTGCAGGTCGAAAGAACGCGTTGGCCGATTCCCGGCGAGGACCAGGGGATGTAGAGGTGCCCCGATTCCGACGCACTCCGCTCGAGAGTCAACGTCCCATCCCGGAACTGGTTGTAGCTGGGCCAGGCGATTGCCTCTTGGCCGGCCAGGTACGCGAGTTGAAAGGCGCAGGGCGGATATTTCTCAGGTGGTTGTGCGAGAAAACGCATTTGGCCCATGAGCGATTCCTCACGTCCGCGGCACGGCACACCCGGTTACGTTGCATCACTGATTGGTCGGTGGCAAAAGCATCGTGACGGCAGGCACCGTAACTGAAGGCATCGTGGCCGGCCGAGGAGACCACGCGCAATGGCCTCCCTGGGGCCTCTCAATCTATTCAGTCTTGCCGGCTCCGGGCCGTCCGCTTCCCCGGATCGCTGAGGGGACACTCGGGAACCCAGGAAGTTACCTCGCAAAAAACGCCGGACAACCGACTCCGGCCGATGTTTCAACCAAAGTCGAAACGCCGGATTCTCTCGGCGACGGTACCTTGGACACTGCTGGCGAGTGTACCGCAGCGGAACGGTTACATCAACCATTGGAGTAAGAAGCGGCTTGAGGTGCCCGTTCCAGCACTTGCCTAAGACCGGCACTTGCCTAAGACCGGTGGTCTCGCATCTCCCGGAACCGCTAGCCGGTTGGTGGGTCGAGTCGCTATACTCGCCTCCAATAATCCCTTGAGCGGTCTTGGCCGGTCGCCTTCCAGCCAAAGGAAAAAGGACACACAATGAACGAGGCACTTCGAGAAACGCACATTGATCAACTTCCGGTCCGCCACGGAAAAGTCCGCGACATCTACGATCTGGGCGACGTCTTGCTGATGGTGAGTACTGATCGCATCAGTGCCTATGACTGGGTGTTGCCGACCGGTATACCGGACAAGGGACGTGTGTTAACGCAGTTGAGCCGTTTTTGGTTCGCACATCTGAACACGCCCCACCATCTATTATCGTGCGACCTTCCCGCCGGCCGACTACCGGAATCGTCGGACATGGCGGGCCTGGCCGGCCGATCCATGGTCGTCCGAAAATGTGAAGTGGTTCCGATCGAGTGTGTGGTGCGCGGGTACCTGGATGGATCGGGCTGGCGCGAGTATCAGCAACATGGCACGGTGTGCGGGATCGACCTTCCCGACGGATTGACGCAGTGTGCTCAGCTCGAAGAGCCGATCTTCACGCCGGCCACCAAGGAGGAGTCAGGTCACGATATCAACATTTCCTTCGAGAAGATGGTTGAAATAGTAGGTGCCGAACGTTCGGCCACGCTCCGGGATCGTAGCATTGCCCTCTATCAGCAGGGTGCGGCGTATGCTCGAGACAAAGGGATCATCATCGCCGATACGAAATTCGAATGGGGGACTGTCGGAGACGAGTTGTTATTGATCGACGAGGCATTGACCCCCGACAGTTCGCGGTTCTGGCCTGCCGATCGATATGAACCGGGTCACGGCCAGCCTTCATTCGACAAACAATTCGTTCGTGACTGGTTGTCAGCGACCGATTGGGACAAGAACAGCGAGCCTCCAACCTTGCCCGCAGAGATTGTGCAGCGGACGAGAGAGAAGTACATCGAGGCATATGAACGACTGACGGGTGAGGCATTCGACTGGAAGTAAGTCATTCGCTCGGTCGAAAAACGCCCGGCGGCTTAAAGTGCGGTGTCGACTCAATCCTTTTCCGTCTCTGGCTCGGCCTCCGCGCGAGCATTCAGGCGTCGGGCTCGCAGCAAGTTGCCCAGCCGTTGCGGCGATTGGTCGATAAGCAGCAGTCGGCTGGCTTCGTCATGTTTGCCGAGCGCCTCGTAACAACGGGCCAGGTTGTACCGCGCGCCGGGCACCCACTTGCCGGCAGGGTCCGCGTCGAGCGTCCGTTTTTTGAGCCAACTTGCCGCCACGTCGAACTCGTCGTTCTCGTAGTGCAGAATCCCCAGCCAGTAACTGGCGCATAGTTTTGCCTGCTTGCGCAATCGAACTTCTTGGGCGACGCGTTGCTCCCAGGCTTGATCGCTGACACCCTCGGGTCGCGACAGTCCGGAAGCAGCCTGGGCGTCGGGCGATTGAGCCATGGCTTCAATCTGGATGTCCGGAGTGCGCGAAAGCAGGTAGAGTTGCGTGGCACCGGTCAGGTCGTCCGTTCGTTCGATATGTCCGAGCAGGTGCTGACGGCGGGCACGTGCCAGGCTGCCGAGTCCTTGAAAAATGCCGTGCTCGAGAAACTCGTCCCATTGCATTTGCGGATTGTTACTCATCTGGACATCGCGCACCTGCTGGTACATATCGGCCTCAATGGGAACCGCCCACAGCCGGGCGTCGGAGATGCCCGCACAGGAGGTGACCGCTTTTCGTAAGCGAGGCACCGAGACGCTGAGGACGAGTTCGTGAGCTGCGTCCAAGTGAGACTCGACGATCCGCATGCGCTGCGACATCGCCTGCGGAGACGCATCGATGAGCGCCACGACGTTGTCGAGATCGGATTTTTCGACCCGATACTTGAGCGACTCACCGACGCTCAATTGATCGAGTCGGCTGCGATCGGCCTGCATTTGCTCGAGCGTCACAATGCCACGGTCGTCGGCCGCCGGAATCGGTAGACCAAGTTCGGTGTCGAATAGGTATAGTTTTTGGCCGATCATCAACGCCGGCAACCAGGGTCTGGCTCTGCCCGTTTTCTGATCGATTCCCAGCATCACGATATCCAGGTGTAGTTGCCGACCGAGCAGAAGAAACACCCGGGCCCGTTCCAGCATGTCGCCGTGGCCGTAGATCATGGAGTGCCAGGGGAATTGACGGTAACCGGGGCCCGGCACTCCACGCATCGGTGGCGGCCAGGATACCGTTGGATCCCTTGCTTCGGTGCCCGTCAATGGACCGGCCGTCGTCGATTGGGGATACGGTAACAACTCGTCCAATTGGATGTTTCGGATCACCCAGTCAAATAACTGCATGCCCTGTTCCAGCTGGCGCGCAGCCGCCGGCGATGCTTCTTGCGTCCGGATCCACTCGTCCAATTCCCCGTCCAATTCACGATCCGTCACCCTTAAGGCAACCGAATGTAACCAGCGCATCTGCTCCAGGTACATCACGTCTCCCGTCTGGAACGAAAGTTGTGACAGCTCCTGGTCGCTGGCCAGTTCCTTCGTCGCTGGGGCCTGGCGAATCGCCAATGGGAGCGTGTTGATCATGCGACGGTCAACCATCCAACGGGGGTCGGCCGTCTGCTCACTCGCCCAATGATTCAGATGGTAAGCCGCCTGACTTGCCGCTCTGTCCAGATTATGAGCATCGCGTTGAGCCAGATTGTCCATCGCCAATGCGAAATGGTCGCGTTTCAAACTGCCGGGGGCGTTACTCAGCGCCGCCGAGCCGGATGAGTGTTTCGATCGGACAGCGTCGGACGAATCGCATCCGGCCAGAATGAACGCAAGAATGACGGCCCAGCACATGCCCCGGTGACATGGTCGGCGGCGCCACGGCGCCTGACGCCGCGTACGGCCATCCGTGCGACTCGAAGCTGTGTCCCTGGAAGATTGAGGCGGTGTTCGGATCATGAAAATGTCTCTACCAGTCTTCGGATTTGCAGGAGCCGATCGAGGAGATCGCCCATCTGGTCCAGTCGCACCATGTTCGGCCCATCGCTGGGAGATTCGGACGGCTCCGGGTGCGTCTCGAAGAACAGTCCGTCAATGCCCATGGCGACGGCGGCGCGTGCCAGTGGCTCAACCATCGAGGAGTTTCCACCCGTCGTGGTACCTTGACCACCCGGCTCCTGAACACTGTGCGTGGCGTCAAAGACTACCGGTACCCCCAAATCACGCATCTGGGGAAGTGAGCACATGTCATTGACGAGCCTTCCATAGCCAAAAAACGTGCCCCGTTCGCAAAGCAGGACCTGGTCGCACCCGGACGCCTCGAGTTTCAACACGACGTGCCGCATGTCGGATGGGGCCATGAACTGACCTTTCTTGACGTGGACCGGCCGCCCCGTGGCCGCGGCCGCTGCGAGCAGATCCGTTTGCCGAGCCAGAAAGGCGGGAATCTGGATCAGATCACACACTTGTCCGACCGCCTCAGCCTGCCACGGCTCGTGAATGTCGGTGGTTACGGGTAATTGAGTTTCGTGGTGCACCCGCGCCAGAATCTCCAGCCCCTTTTCGAGGCCCGGTCCGCGGTAGGACGTGACGCTCGTGCGATTCGCCTTGTCGAACGAGGCCTTGAATACCAACTGAATGTCGCGCTCGCCGGCCAGCGCACACAAGCCGTCCGCAATCCGCAACGCCAGATCACTCTGCTCAAGTACGCAGGGACCGGCGATCAGCAGTAATGGGCAGCCCGTACCAACACGGTACGATCCGATGCGAAGGGGGTTTTGCGACACGAACTCGACTTTCGTTTGCTGATGGTGTGCCGGACGTCCGCAGACGCGCTCCGAGCACGCAAGTGTACGTTCCGATTCTCGACAGCTGATACTCGGTTTGGCGTTTGCCGGCGCCCCATCGCCCTGCCGGAATCTATCGGGCGAGCAATGATCACGCTGCGTCCTCCCTTGGTTCCCGCTTTCCGACGGCGTCCACCCTGCCCTCCAAGCAACCACACGTTCAGTTGCTGACCGCGTGACGGAATCCGTTGGCCACGGCCCACGCTTCGCCGACGACCACCCGAACGCGCGCGGTTGCCAGCTTGAGATCCAACGGGAGCATACCCCCCGGATCACCATCCACCTGGTATGGGGCAGGCAGCTCCGATGTTATCTGTATTCGGGAAGCAACGGCCGTGCGACAGTCGAACAGTTGCGTGTGGCGACCGTCGAGAACGGCCCAAAGGTACCGCAATCCGTTTCGCCAGCTGCCGTGCTCGAAAGTCACAAGGTTCAACAGCCCGTCCGCACTATCTGCCCCAGGGGCAAAACGTAAGCCCATCGCATAACGGGGCACGTTGACCACGAAGGCCCAACGAGCCGACCAGGCCGTCTCGTGGGACTCGGCGCCCCTGCCGGCCGTCACGCGAACATCCAGCCGTGGATACTTGTAGGTACGAAGCGAATCAAGGATCGGTTTGACATATGTTGAATGGCGGATCGGCCCCTGCCGGTTGGCGTGCAGCCTGGCCACCACCTCCGCATCGAATCCAACGCCCGCCATCAAAAGAAATCGCCGGTCGTTGGCCAGACCAACGTCGAGACGAACGGTCGCTCCATGACGAATCTGATGAGCCAGTGCTCGGGGGCCGACCGGTAAACCCAGATACTTGGCCATGAGGTTCTCGGTGCCGAGCGGAAATACGCTGACGGCCATATCTTTCGGCAGCCCGTTGACCAACGTTGCCACCGTACCGTCCCCCCCTGCTGCTACTACTGCTCGTATTTCTGATACTCCGCCCTCCCCCACCCACTCGGTCAGCTGTTCGCGATCCCCCGTTACCGATACGTGGAGGCATTCGTCACGTAGCGCTC
>CAYNDU010000167.1:0-10230 GCA_964395615.1 uncultured Pirellulaceae bacterium
CCACCGACTGTTGAAATCTCCAGTGAACACCTTGCTCAGCCCAACCGCTACGCGCGCCCGTTCCTTCACCCACGCAGCTTGGCAGCTTCCAAGGCACCCCGCGGGGCGGTGTTTTTCGGGACCGTTGACTTGGCCAGGGATGGGAACGGACGGACCCATTTGCGTGGGTGCCTGTTGAGTGGTACGTTTTGGCTGAGCGTCGCGGCCGAATCCCGCGGATGAGCCTCCGGTCCTTTGTCGCGATAAGGAGCACGCATCGTGTTATTTGCGTTTCTACAAGTGATCATGTTCGTCGGGATCCCGCTGCTCGTAGTCGCCGTCCTGGTGATCGCCTTTTATTCGGAAAAGAAGCGCCGCGAGGAAATCCAGAAAATCGCCCAGGACATGGGGCTGGAATTCGATGCTCAGGCGGACCCGAGTCTCCTTGGCCAGTTGTCCGATTTCCATTTAATGTCTCAGGGTCGAAGACGGAAGATATCGAATGTCGTGCATGGCGATACCGATGAGATGATCCTGAGCGTGTTCGATTACCAGTTTACCGTGGGAAGCGGAAAGAACTCGAGCACGAAACGCCAGACCGTTGCCTTTTGCCGTTCTTCGCAGCTCGTGGTGCCGCTCTTTTCTCTCCGGCCGCAGCACTTCTTTCATAACATTGGAAAGATGTTCGGCTACAAGGACATCGACTTTGAATCGCACCCGGTGTTTTCGAAACAGTTCCTGTTGCGAGCCGAACGGGAGACCGAAGTCCGACAGCTGTTTTCCGACGACGTGCTGCGCTATTTTGAGAGCAACCTAGGCCTTTGCTGCGAGGGTCGGGGCGACACGTTCATCGTTTACACGGCGAACAGACGGAGCAAGCCGGCGGAGTTCCAAGCGTTGCTAAAGATCGTCTTTCCGTTGCATCGTCTATTCTGTAGCGAACAGGATTCGGCCGGCCCAGGCTCGGAAGACATTGTCTGATGCTCCAGGCGGAATCAGCCGAACCGGGCCGTGGATAACGGTTGGGGTCTCTGTGCTCGGTTTTCTGGCGCATCGTGCCATGTGCCCCAGAAAGGTGTGCCCCAGAGAGATGCGCCCCGGAAAGGAGCGCATTGATAAGGCCGGAAATGGAGATGCGAGCACATGGGGTCTGGTCATTAAGGACGCTGTCGACGGCGCGCGATCGGATGCTCGATTCTGCCGGGAGGTCGTTGTTGACTGCCGCGTCGGCCGGTGTCTCCCAGGATCTCGCGAGCCCCGTCGGCAAGTTTCAGCAGGCGAGCGACCACCTGGGGGTGTTCTGCCGCCACATTGTTGGATGAACGAATGTCCTCGACGACATCGAACAGGAGGGGGCCGTTTGCGCGGCCTTTTCGATAATACGGATGCCGCACGAATGTGTCGAGCGGCACGAACAGCTTCCAGGGACCGCTACGGACGGCCTGCAGCTGCTGGCAGTAGTAGTAATAGAATACGTCGTACGCAGATTTGGCCGCCGGTTGTCCCAGCAGCAGGGGAGTCATGTCGTGCCCGTCAATGGACTCGGATGGTAACCTGCCGTGGGCCAACGATGCACAGGTGGGCAGCAAGTCCATGGCGGTGGTCAGTTCGCCGCAGGTCCGTCCGGCCGGCACATGACCCGGCCACCAGGCAATGGCCGGCACGCGAAATCCGCCTTCCGCCGTTGTATAACCTCGGCCGCCCAAGGGTCGGTTCACGCCTCGGTCCGGGAGTTTGGGATCGCGAGCCAACGGTGCGCCATTATCGGATGTCCAGAGTACCAGCGTGTTCCTGTCGAGGCCGAGTTCCACGACTTCGTTCAGTATTTGGCCCGTGGACCAGTCGAGCTCTTCGACGCTGTCGCCCCACGGTCCATTACGGCTGTGCCCTTGAAACTCAGGGCCGACAAACGGGGTCCGTGTGCTTCCAGGGGTCGCGTGGGAGAGAAACAAGAAAAACGGTCGCTGTTGGTTCTTGCGAATGAAACCGATGGACTCTTGCGTATAGCGGCTGGTGAGCACACGCCGATCAACGGGCGCGTCGATGACCGATTCATCACGCATCAAAGGTAAGGGGGGCCAGCTTGATCCGTCGTATCGATCGGCAAGCCGCAGGCCGACGTCCCGAGTCATGTCATCGCTGTAAGGGATCCCGAGGAAGTGCTCGAATCCCTGGCGCGTCGGCAGAAATGGGAGCTGATCGCCCAGGTGCCACTTGCCGATCAACGCGGTCGCATAACCGGCGCGCTGCAGCACTTCCGCAACGGTTTCTTCACGCGGATTCAGACCGTAAGGAGACAGGGGGCGCAGTACGAGCCCGTCTCGATCGTTGAAGTGCATACCGACTCGTTGAGCGTAGCAGCCGGTCATGAAGGACGATCTCGAGGCCGTGCAGACGCCCGCCGTGGCATAAAAATGGGTGAGTCGCATTCCTTCGCGGGCCATTCGTTGGAGGTTGGGTGTTCGGTGCAGCGTCGATCCGAAGGGCTCCGTATCACCATAGCCGAGATTGTCGCACAGGATGACGATGACATTGGGCGCGCGCTCCTCGCCGGGATCTCGCCGTGAATCGTCAGCAGAAACCGGCCTCCCGGTCGTCACGATGGTGGTGATCATCAATGCCGTCCACAACGCGCCGATCCGGTGCCAGTTCATGAAGGTAACCATCCCATGACTCTCCTGTGAAACGTTCTTGCCGGCCGTACACTTTGGCCGGCTCGATTATCTACTTGCAAATGTTGACCACGGTTCCGCTCGTCACACGACACTCGCCATGTACGGTCTGTAACCTGAGTGCGCCGTCGACGTCGATTCCACGGCATTCGCCCCGCCACCTCTTCCCGCCCGCCGCCACTTCCACATGTCGTCCGGTCAGCATGCAGTGATGACTCCACTGGTCCGCCAGCCACTCGGGCCGGGCGGAGAGTTGGTTGATATGATGTTGCGCGTGCTGGAGAATGCCGATCAACAGCCGGCCGACGTCCCAGCTGTGGCGAGTCACATCGCAGAGCGATGTGGCGGTGGCTGCCAGGTCGGCCGGGGCGCGAAGGGTTGAGTTGTTCACATTGATTCCCACGCCGACGATGGCATGATCGGCGGACTGCGAGGGTAACTCGACGAGGATTCCACAAACTTTGCGTTGATCGACGAATACGTCGTTCGGCCATTTCAGGGCCACGTCCAATCCTGGCCGCGTGCCACAGACCGCGTCACAGACGGCAAGCCCCATCGCCAGGGCGAGTCGCGGCTCTCGAATCGGAAATGGCACATTGTTGGCCGCCAACGCCAGGGAAAAAGTGAGCGCTCCTTTGCCGGACCACCAGCGATGGTCGCCTCGGCCCCGACCGGCCGTTTGATCATCGGTCAACACCAGCAATGGGAATTCGCACGCGTGGAGAGAAATCCGGGTTCTGGCGTAGGTGTTCGTGGAATCAACGTCGTTCAGGTACGCGATGTCGGCCACCATCGTCCGCGCCCGAAGCTCGTCGATGATCTCCGGGCCGATTAGACGATTCGAACGATTGCATCCCATCGTCGGTCGACCTCTCTCGATCACCGTGCCGTCCGGTAGGGCATCATGGACCATCTTATGTGTTCCATCGATATCAGGCGGCGAACGCATGCTGTTTGCGTTCCCCCCCGGTGATCTTACTCGCTGGCGGGCCATTCATGTGACGGTCGACAACGTTTTTTCATGTAGGGTGGCGTTTACTGATGGGTGGCACCCGCGTTGCCATCGCCCCACGTCCACGGGAAACCACGTTGAATCCTCGTCGGGAGGGGGGCAATAACGGGAGATTCACATTCGGGTATAATGCCGGTCGCAATGTCATCGTTGGATCAACGGCACTCTCATCACAGGAGTCAAATCATGCAACGTGCCTGGACTCGGCGTCACTGGATGGTCGCATCTGCGGCGGCGGGCAGTTCCCTGGCCCTTGCAGGTCGTGCTGCCCAAGCATCGGCAGGCATCAAGGTTCTGGAGACACGTGTCATCAGCGTCGAACCCGATTACTATCACGGCTGGCCGACCCTGGCTCGTCGCCGGAACGGGGACTTGCTGGTCAGCTATTCAGGCAGCCGCCACGCCCATGTATGTCCATTCGGTCGCGTTGGTTTGATGCGATCTCACGACGACGGCCAGACGTGGACCTATCCCGAGGTTTTGCTGGACGGCCCGATCGACGATCGAGATTCGGGAGTTCTCGAGACGGACAAGGGAACAATCCTGGTTACCTCGTTCTCATCACTGGCCTACCAACCGATTCTCGAGCGGCAGGAGAAACTGTCGGCCGGTGCGTCCGGACGTTGGTCACCCGAGCAGCTGCAACGTTGGCAGGCCGCTCATCGCCGCGTGTCGGCCTCAGAACGTCAAACTGCGTTAGACGTCTGGATGACCCGATCGACGGACGGCGGCCTGACCTGGTCGGGCCGTTATCAGTGCCAGGTGAACAGCCCCCATGGCCCCATTCAAGGGACCGATGGGCGTCTGTTGTATGCGGGAAAGGAACTTTGGAAGGGCGAGCATCGGGTCGGGGTCTGCGAATCGACTGATGACGGGCAGAGTTGGCAGTGGTTGGCAACGATTCCGACACGGCCGGGAGATCAGGCCAAGGACTATCACGAGTTGCACGCCGTTCAGGCGACGGATGGGACATTGATCGTGCAGATACGAAACCACAACAAGAACCAGGTCGGCGAGACACTGCAGGCAGAGTCGCACGACGATGGGAAGACCTGGTCCGACCCGCACGGCATCGGAGTCTGGGGACTTCCGTCCCATCTTCTGCGATTGCGCGATGGACGATTACTGATGACCTACGGCTACCGACGGCGTCCCTACGGGAACCAGGCCAGACTCAGCACGGATCACGGTAAGACGTGGTCGGAACCGTTGACCGTTTCGCAAGACGGGCCATCGAGTGACCTGGGCTATCCGAGCACGGTCGAATTGACCGGCAATGAACTGTTGACAGTGTGGTACGAGCGGCCGAAGGACTCGCCGCGTGCCGTCCTGCGGCAAGCTCGATGGAACCTTGCCTAATGTCGAGCCGTAACCTCAGGACGCTCGGAAAGCGGAAGCCCGAGACGAGTCGATTTGGTCCACCGGCAAGACTGGCCGGCGCCGGTGCCTGGTCGGCCGTTTTGCTGGCGATGGCCTTTCCGACCCTATTGACGGTGGCCTATTTTGTCGTGCTGACCGGGTTTTCTTCGGGAGTCCAACAGGCCGTCTATGGAATTGGCAAAGTCATTCAGTTCGCCTTTCCCGTCGTGTGCGTCTACCTGATCGAAAGACGCCGCGGACCTATCCCGCTCGCGCGGCCGTCCGGACTGGGCATCGGAATCGGGTTCGGTCTGCTCGTCGTTCTGCTGATGGCGCTGCTCTACTTTTCCTGGCTCAAGCCATCCGTCCAATTCGAGATGGTGCAGCGGATGGTAGAGCAGAAGATAACAGATCTCGGCCTGCACTCGACCGGCCGGTACATGGCATTGGGCTTGTTTTACAGCCTGTTTCATTCGTTGCTTGAGGAGTACTATTGGCGTTGGTTTGTGTTTGACCAGTTGCGCCGCCTATGTTCAACACGTTCTGCGCTGGTTTTGTCCAGCCTTGGTTTTATGGCACACCATGTCGTGCTTTTGGCCACGTTCTTTGGCTGGGACTCGCCCTTGTCTTACCTGTTTGCTGCGGCCGTTGGAATTGGAGGTGGCGTCTGGGCCTGGATGTATCATCGCACCGATTCTTTGCTTGGGCCCTGGTTGAGCCACATGTTGATCGACGCGGCGATTTTCCTGATTGGGTTCGACATGGTAAGATCTGGGCTGCAGGCATCGTAGGAGTTGGGGTCGGATAAGGGTCGAGTGATGGCCACTCGAGAGGAGCTGAAATGAAGGGTCCCGGCGAACGGCTGAAATACAACGTACACCGGGTGTGGGAATGCCCCCTCTGTCATCGGCGTGAGCGGAGCAGTTTCACCGTGACCTATCGATTCTGTCTTTGCCAGCAGGAGTTGCCGGCGACCGAACAACAGCCAATGAAGCTCGAACGCGATGGAATCCGACTCGCCAAGAAAATTACGGCCGCCGATGGGCCGGCCAAGAGTCGTCGGGGATCCGCCCGCCGACGGCGCTCGGAGGGGCGGCGCCGCTGATCGGTGACGATTCTCATCGACGCTCTTCATCGCTTGAGCTTTGGGGGAACGGTTCAAACGGTTCCAGCTGAGTAACACGACCGAAGTTGCCCATGGAGCGAGGTAGACAGCATGAGACTTGTCAAGATCTTCAAGAGCATTGAGAGCGAGCTGTGGACGATGGAGAAGGAAATCAACGATTGGGTTCGGGAATCCGGGGCAACCTTGATCAACGTCACCGGGAACATCTCACCGCAACCAGGCACGTCGAGTATGCAGAATTTCTCCTCGTCGGACGTGTTGCTGGTCGTCCTGTACGAACCGGGCCCTGAGGAGTAGGACCGGTCGGTCGGCGACTTAGTAGGCGTCTTGTCGTGAGAGGACGACAAAGACGGTTCGGAACAGGATCTTGAAGTCCAGCCAGATGGACCATTCTCGAATGTAGCGATGGTCGAATTCGACACGTTGCTGCATTTTCTCGACGGTGTCCGTTTCTCCTCGGCACCCATTGACCTGGGCAAGCCCGGTAATTCCCGGCCGAACCTTGTGACGCAGCATGTAGCCCTGAATCATGGTGCGGTAGTGTTCGTTGTGTGCCGTTGCGTGGGGACGGGGCCCGACCAGCGACATCGATCCCGTGATCACATTGAATAACTGCGGGACTTCGTCAAGTGATGTCTTGCGTAACCAGTTTCCGATCGTCGTGACGCGGTCATCATTCTGTGTCGCTTGCCTGACGTGATCGCCGTCCTCGCAGACTTTCATGGAGCGGAATTTCCAGACGCGGATTTCTCTCCCATCGAGTCCATAACGCTTTTGTCGAAAGAAGACGGGCCCGGGCGAGGAACGCTTGACCAGCACGGCGATGAGGGCCATCGGGATCGCCATGGCCGCCAGGACGAGCGAGGCGACCGTAAGATCAAACGTCCGTTTGACGAGACTGTCGACGCCGTAGAACGGGTGCTCGAATATGCCGACGGCGGGAAGACCGCCGATATTGGTCCAGCGAGCATGCAACAGTTCAAAGACGAAGAAGTCGGGAACGATATATACGGTTGCCGTCGTGTCGCCCAACTTCTCCAAGACCCCTCGGATGCGGTCTTCGGCGCGCATCGGAAACGTGATGTAGATCGTGTCGACCTCACCGCGTCGGGCCGCGGCTACCATTTCGTCAAGGTCGCCGATCCGGCGCCCCATGTCGACAGGCACATCTGGCGTTCGGTCCTCCGGTCGATCGTCGAAGAAACCGGTCACTGTGAGGCCCAATTCGGGAGCCTGTTCCACGTTGCGTGCCAGCTGGAACGCCAAAGGGTTGACTCCGACGATGGCGCACGTGCGTGTGTTCAGCCCGTGCGATCGCAACACTTGTTGACAAACGCGGACGGCAATGCGAGTCGTGGCGATCAACAGCCCGCCGGCAAAGAACCATATCAGCGACATGCGCCGTGAGAACTCGACCAGGTGCCCCGTCGAATAGCCGATGGCCAACAGGGTGGCCAGCGTGATCGACCAGGTGACCAGGGCGCAGGTCGTTTCCCTCTCCAACGCCGCACCTCGCCAGTCTCGATACATTCCGCAGAAAGCGCCGATTGTGTGAAAAAGAGCGACGCATACTCCGCCAACCAGCCAAAAGAACGGACTCTGCACACTGATGGCCCGTTGGGCCGCCAGGAACAACGCCCCAAAAATGCAGCCGGCGTCGAGCAGACGCAACAGAGCATCGGAGAGAGATTGCGTTGGGTAGACTAACCGGTTGATTCCCGTTGTGGCCACTGTGGCTCCTTGGGCAGGCATGGTTCTCTGGTCGTTCCACGGCCACCTCTCGCGGCGTGGATGATCGGGAGGATTCGATCGGAAAAAGGGCCCCTCGGTTCGCGAGTTGCACAACTCCGAGCCATTCCTTTGGGCTCTGTCTAAACATAGGCTACGATAGGTGACGGCCGCCGCGACTTGGTACCCGATTCCGGCTCGATACAATCCATACAATCGGACGAACGGATGCACTCGTCGAAGATCGAGGGATTCTGAATTGAGTGACCCATTCGTACAGGACCCGGCAACGGGTATTTGGCAGCGGGATGGCGGTAGCGGGCACCGAGATGACGAGTATGACTCGACGCTCGCGCCCGTGCTTAAGAAGATGCAGAAAGATCATTTCTGGTATCGAGGGCGCCGGCGATTCCTGGTTCATGCCGTGCGACAACGGCTTCGTTTGTACGGAAATCGGACGGAGCCGTTCCGGGCCGTTGATTATGGAGGTGGATGCGGGGGATGGGCTCAGTGGATCCACGGGCGCCTCCCCGATCAGTTCCCGACCGTCGATCTCGCCGACTCGTCACGTGCCTGTCTGGAGCAGGCAGAGGCTCCGATGCGTCATGTGGGTCAACGGTATCTGGTCAATGTACGTGACGTACCATGGTCCAGTCACTGGGATGTAGCGTTTCTATGTGACGTGCTCGAGCATCTGCCTGACGATCGCGAAGTCTTCCGCCGAATTGGGCGGTCCCTGCGGCCCGGTGGACTGCTGTTTGTGACGGTCCCGGCGCTCCAGTTCTTTTGGAGTTACAACGACGAGTTGGTGCATCATCATCGGCGTTATGCTCGTCGTGATCTTGAACAATTGGCCAAGGAGTCGGGACTGGAATTGATCGACGCACGGTACTTCATGTTCTTGTTAAGCCCACTCGTCCTGCTCCGGCGGCTGCGTTCGCGTGGCATGGACCGGATGTCCGATGAGGATCGGCGTCAGCTGATTGCTCGGACACATGCGGTTCCGCCGGCCTGGGTGAATGTGCCGATGGGGCTGGTGTTTGCCGCCGAAACGCCACTCGGTTTCTTGACTCGGTTTCCTTGGGGTACTTCGTTATTGGGTGTTTTTCGTCGAGCCGACCCTAATGACTTTTCACGCCGGTTACCGTAATCTGTATTACTGGCAAATCGAGCGAAGCGTGCGCAGCGTGCGATTCGCGATTTACTGGCAATCCGCACAGTTCTTTTCCGTGGAACGACTCATGGTTCAGTTTCGGCCAATGGCCCTTTCAAGTGGCTTCGTCTACCTGCTCGGCGCGATAGGCTGCCTTGGAGCCAGCCCGTTGATCGTCAATGGGCAATTGCAATATCCAATCGCGGTGACCGCGGCGCCCGACGGGACGATTTTCGTTGCGGATCGCGACCTGCCCGGCATTTGGAAGATTTCCGGCAGGGAAACATCCGAATATTTTCGTGCATCGAAGAAATACGGCACGCCCCTCAATGCGATCCGCAGCCTGGCGATCGATCAGAACGGACACCTGCTGGCAGGCGACAGCGGTCTGCGAGAGGTCTATCGGTTTGGCGACGATCACAAGCCGGTGCCGTTGACCAAGGGACGCATCTTGATTCCGTCGGCGATTGCCGTTCGTGAAAACGGTCAGATTCTTGTCGCGGACCAGGACCTCAAGTGCATTTGGGAAGTACCGGCGAAGGGTGGTGAGCCCAAAAAACTGGCGACTTTGCCCGGTCCGGTCGGTATCAGCCTTGACGCTCAAAATCGTCTCTGGGTCGTCAGTCGCAGCTCTCGGCAGATTCGCCGCGTTGCGCCGGATGGCAAGGTGGAGATTCTGTTGGGCGAGCGCCCCTTTCTATTTCCGCACCATATCGTTGTGGATCCACAGGGCGTGGCGTTTGTTACCGACGGCTATGGCGCCTGCGTTTGGAAATACTCGCCCGGTAAGGCGCCCGAGAAGTTGACGGCCGGTAAACCGCTGGTCAATCCGGTGGGGATCTGTCGATCCGGTCAGGATCTGCTGGTGGCAGATTCCCGGGCACGGGCCATCTTTCGAATTGGCGCGGACGGAAAGGCTACGAAGCTGGACACACCCTAACACGCCGCGGCAGGAGCTGAGCCGACGTGAAATTCATCCATGCAGCGGACCTGCATATCGATAGCCCCTTGCGGGGGTTACAAGCTTACGAAGGCGCGCCGTCCGACCAACTCCGAAACGCGACCGATCGAGCCTTTGAGCGTCTGGTCGAAGTGGCGGTTGCCGAGCAGGTGGCGGTCGTGATCATCGCCGGCGATCTGTTTGACGGTCAGTGGCAGGACGGGCGGACCGCGCTCTTGTGGGCGTCGCGAGTGACGTGTG
>CAYNDU010000168.1:0-10190 GCA_964395615.1 uncultured Pirellulaceae bacterium
GCGGGGTGGTCGGTGACGCCCGCGCGCCGTACGAGAAGCCCGTGGCCGCGTCGCCGGGCTTCACCGTGGGGCGCGTCGACGACGCAGTTCTCATCAACGACACGCCTCTGCCCAAGCCCTCCCCCCAGATCAAGGACCTGGTCAAGTTACTGGATGCGAAGAGCATAGACAGCATGACGCTGGAGGACGGGGCCGATCCGGACGAAATCCTGAGTTTCGCACGGCTCATCGACCTGCGCGAGGGTGACGACGGGCCCGGTGGGTGGGCCAGACGCGACGGCGCCCGCTTCCGCACCGGTGGGCCGCAGTGACTTTGGGTGCAATTCAGGAGTAAAGGGGCCTCACATCCTCTCTGCTCTTCGAGTCGTCACGGGCCATTCTTGACGTATTGGGGCGAAATCTCCTAACCCAATTGCCATAAACAGGTTGCGATGTAAATCCCAGCCGCCGTATGGTAATATCTTGACGAATCGGCGCCGTGGAACGTAGAGTTGAATGAGAGGTGCCTATCATGGAAGCGAAACAGCCGAACAACCTATTGCGGCGATTCTTTTCAGGTTTGGCCGAGCAGACATTCGAAGTCCGGTTGGGAGTAGTGGATCCTCCGCTGATCGACTATCTGAGCGGATTGCTGATTCGCTGTGTTCGCCACGATGCATTGCATCGTGTCCGAGGAGCGAGTGGTCGCCCGCTTCGAGAATTGGATCGAATGGTGACGGAGGCGAGTGCGCGGATCGGCTCGGCGCGGCGGACCGTTCATCGACACATCGGGGACTTTGCTTTGTTCTGGGCCGGGCTCTTTCCCGAGGCTTTGAGCCGGGCGTCTGGAGAATCGGAATTGGATCGATTTGGGGCCTACTGTGCTCAGGGGAAGCGGGCCTATCTGATTGCCAGCTCGATAGACACCGATGTCGTGAGTCCGGATCGGGCTCCCAGCGACGTCTTGCAACGGCTCGGCCTTCATTTCGAAATGTGTGCTTATGGCCTACGGGAGGTGAGACGCGAGTGGGAGACGCAGGACGACTGGGCGCCTCCGCCGACGTTGTCATAGAACACGATTCGGATCGTCACGTGACCAGCCCCTGGGTGACCAGCATGAAGACATCTTCCAGGGTCGGTTCCTTTTCTCCGTAGCTGCGAACTCCGATCCCGGCATTCACCAGCTGTCTGAGCAGCAGAGCAACTCCTTCGTCGTCCGACTCCAGTTCGATCGTGGCGCCATGGTCCTCGACCTGGATATCTCGCAGTGCCGGGTAGCTTCGGATCAGTGAGAGCCCTTTCTCCATTTCCGACGTGAATCGGATTTCAACGATTCGGTTACCGCGGATTTTTCGATACACGTCTTCGATCGGTCCGGCCATCAACAGCTGCCCCCGTTCAAGGATCCCGATCGACGTACAGCAATCGGCCAATTCGGTGAGAATATGGCTGGAGATCAGGATCGTCTTTCCCATCTTCCGAAGTTCTTTGAGCAGAGCCTTGACTTCGACACGAGCGCGTGGATCGAGTCCGCTGGCTGGTTCGTCGAGAATCAGGACGGGCGGATCATGGACGAGTGTTTTCGCCAGGCACAATCGCTGCTTCATGCCACGCGAGAGCCCGTTGACGAAGTCGTTTCTTTTTTCGGTCAGGTCGAGCAGTTCCAGAACGTCGATCAGCACTTTCTTGCGACTGGTTCTTGGAATACGGTAGGCTACTGCGAAGAAGTCGAGAAACTCCCAAACCTTCATGCCGTCATAGACACCGAAGTTATCCGGCATATACCCTACACTCTGCCGGACGCCCATCGGATCGGACGAGACGCTGCACCCGTTCACGATCCCTTCGCCTCGCGATGCTTTGAGCAGCGTGGCCAGAAAACGAATCGTTGTACTCTTGCCGGCTCCGTTGGGTCCGATAAACCCGAACATCTCGCCTTCTTCGATCTTCAGATCCAGATTTCCCACGGCGGTAAAGTCACCGTAGTCTTTGCCAAACCCAATTAACTCGATCATGGTTGCTTTCGTGGGGTGTTTGTCTCGGTCGAAGTACCGGTTGAATCGCTCTCTTTCGGGTCCTCTGGGAGTACATTCAGAGCGTCGGGCTTGTCGACTGACTTTGCCTGTTCCTCGATGTCTGATAGTAGATTAACGTCGGGGGCCGGATCGGGCAGCCTTCCGTAACGCAGATGAGCCACCACCACCGTTGCAATCTCTTCTTGTGAGGCACCAGGCAAGATGTCCAGGCCCGTCAGGCGCTGATTGCTCGTGCCGATCAGTCGCAGATCGCCATTTCGCAGGTCCATGCTGCCGGAGGCGATCTTCAATAGTGGTTCGAGAAGAAATGGACCGTCCTGTTCCTTTTTGGAATGCTCACTCCATTGGGCGAACCACGGCTTACGATCGTCAGCCGTCTTTAATGGCAACGTGACGGTGCTCCCTGACGGCAGTCTGCCGACCCAGGCTCGTTGCAGCGTGCCATCGGACGCTCGTCCGACGACGCCGACACGATCCCAGTTTATTCCGGTCGCGTTGCGCATCTGCCATTGTCCGGTTAAACTGCGCTCGATCTGGAATCCGGCATCACTGTCGAGCATTTGTTCCGTATGCAGCATGGCCGTTGAATTCGAGTCGACCTGAAAGTCCTGTAGTGAAACCCTGTTCCCTCTCTGTACGGTCAAAGGCCAGAGGGAACCGGGGGATTGCGTACCTGCCAGAGGCCGAATAACGGTCGACAGATTCTCGGATTCCGCCCGATAGGCCGAGGCGAGCGACGTGTAGAGCGCGGTGAAACGGGAGACGTGAGCGCGGGAATGGCCGGCCTGGAACTCGACCACGTTAATCTCCGTACGACTGCGAGCAAAACCGATATCCAGTTGAGCCAATCGAATGACAACCGCAGCTCCGATGATGGCAATCACGGGCGCTGCGATCCAGGCCCATTCGACGCGGCCAATCAGCCGAAAGATCAGGTAGTTCAACGGGACCAGCACGAGAACGTAGCCGGCCAAAACGACGGCGACAAACAGGGCGCTCGGTATGGCGATGCCGGCCGCCGCCCGTAAGGCCGCTACGGCGGCCGTCGCCACGCCACTCGAATCACTCCAGCCACCGACGCCAGAGACCGCATGGACCTGGCAGCCATCCAGGTGCCAGTTCTTGTCCGGACGTTGATTCACGTTGGACGACAGAAGCTTTTCGGGAGTGGAAACGAAGTGCCCTGCGTCGCGACTCAGGTAACGGGTTGCCGTGCTGAGAAGCGGATCCTCCTTGCGCGACGGTAAGTCGGCCCAGGCCATCTGCGGATTCCCATATTTTCCCAATCCGTAGACGCGCCGGGGCCGGCGCAGCAGGCAGGCATTGAAGAAACTGTCAAAGCTGGGCCAATTGACCACGGCCCGCGCCGAAAGGGGGAATCGCGTGACCACCACGCGCCCACGCCCCACGCGTGACTCGGCGACCAATTCGCCTGTCCCTCGAACAAACTGACCGCCCTTCCTGAGCTTCCATTCGGCCCCTACCAAAGGCGACTCAGCTGGTATCGACAACGGCTCAACGCGTTCCGCGGACTTGTTCTCAATCGACCAATTGCTGTTGAATGTCTTGAATTCACTCGGCCCGAGGCCGATTGTGTTCGTATGTTCCACGGGCAAATAGGGTTCCAGGAAACTCCCTCGCAGGGTTGCGAGCGAACCGGGGCCGCTAACCACGAGTTGCCCGCCCCAGAATAGCCAGTCGGTCATGGCTTGTTGCCGGGTCGGCGAGATTAGCTCGGGCCTCATGCCGTCCCATACCACGTAGGCGATACCGGACCAGGCCAGAGAGTGTGACGGCAAGGGGGCCGGCCGATCCGTGTCCGGCATAATCACGCGGTAGTACAACAGAGGATCGCCCGTGTCGATCAACTCATCGTACGGCGGACGCACTGCGCCAAGTTGCTTCAAAAAGCCATATTCGTTGGGGTTGTCGGCCAAGACCAACATGAAGTACTGACTCGCAGGCATCGATCGGACGACCTGCGATTCTTCATAGATCGTCCGTCGACCGCGATGGGTTCGGAGCAAATGTTTCAAGAAGACAATTCGACTCTTCCGACCCGTATCGGCGGGAATGAAGAATGTCGACTCGAGCGTCTTGACTTGTCCTTTAGGTAACGCCACCGGGCGAGCCCAGATCGTTTGAAAGGACGTGTCTTCGACCAAGAGTGGCACCCCGCCGGAATCGGTTGCCGTCGCCTCGAGGTCGGCGCGAACGTCCTCTCCGTTCGAAACCACCTCAACCGATGTCGTGACAAAGTGGCCCGGTTTGCCAAAATTCCCCGTTTCCGTTTCGTCGAACGGCAGAGTTTTTAGATCGCCAAAGACAAACGCCGGTTGCTCTTTCTCTTTCTTCTTCGCGTCGGCAGCCTTTCCTTCATCCGGTTCCGAGCCGCGGCAGCCGAACAGCGCGATCCCGAAGAGTGCGATCAGCAGGGCCGACGCACCATAGTTCCACCCTCGGCCCTCACATCCGAATGCCGGTAGCCGCACTTGGCGACGCTGGGAGTGCCGAGCGATCGTAGGGGATGAATGATCGTCCACGGTAAGAACCGACGGTCGAAGGACAACGAGTTCGATGAGCAGCCCGACAAGGGACCGGCCGCGGCGAGTCGCACCCGCCGACAATCGCCAGCGTATCAAGTGTACGCCTTTTGAACTCGCGGGAAAAGCGTCGGTTGCGGGCCCATCAGTCGGGTCGCTGATCAAGGTAGTCCTTAGGCGTATCGATGTCCTGAAGGATGTCCGGATCACCCGAAGGCCATCGTCGGACCGGGTGAAGCTCGAGCAGGGAATTGAGCCCCCGGTCGTCCGGCAGTTGCGTTACGTCGTCGGCAAGGCTCCACGAGAATACGCAGGGATGACCGCCTCTGCCTCCGTGCGTGGGGACCAAGATCGGCTCCGTTGCCTCCTTCCATTGTTCCAGAACTGCGTCGATTCGGTTCGCCGTCAAGTTGGGCTGATCGGCTGGGGCAACCAGCCAGCAGTCGTCGTTGCCGGGCCGGCAGGCCCGAGTGCAGGCCGCAAGTCCCAGGATGATCGATGCCTTCATGTCCTCTGGAGGCGTGGGCGCGATGATAACTTCGGCACCGCAATGGCGTACGTGATCGGCCAGGAGGGGATCGTCGGGTCGAATCACCAGGAACACGCGATCGACTCGGCTCGTGACCCAGGCTTGCAACACGCTCCGAATGACCGTCGTCTCGCGCCAGGGCAGTAGCAACTTCGGCCGCCCCATGCGCCGGCTCAGGCCGGCGGCAGGAATGATGGCAAAACTGGCGATTCCCACACGACACCTCGCTCGTCTGAACGTGTCCAAACACCGGATCAGCGTTCGCTCTCCGACTCGCCGTGAAGGATGCGTGTTCTGAACCCGGTCATTTGCCTTCACTTCCCTCGCCAGGGCCCGTCAGGTGGATCGACCTCGGACGACCTGGCACGTTGCCGCCAAGATTCCGGTGCGCGACGAGTTCAGCGCAAATGCTGACCGCGATTTCGGGGACCGTCTGAGACCCGATGTCGATCCCCAGGGGAGCATAGACGCGTGCCAGTGCGTCGGCTTCAATTCCCTCTTCGATCAGATCCTCAAAGATCATCCGAATCTTGCGTCGGCTGCCGATCATGCCCAGATAGGCCACATCGCGTTGAATCAAATGATACAGGGCTCGCTCGTCATGCGCATGCCCTCGAGTCAATATCAGGCAATAGCTGTCCGGCGTCAGCGGTAGTCCGGGCAACACGTCATCGAGCGGTCCCGACCAGCGCTCACGGGCGTCGGGAAAACGCTCGGCCGTGACAAATTCCGGTCGGTCATCGACGACCCACACATCGAACTCAAGGTCATCTGCCCAATGGGCGATTGCTTTTGAAATATGACCGCCACCTACCAGCAGCAGGTGGCAGCGAGCGAGGATCGGAAGGCAAGCCAGTCCATCCACGATGTAGGACCGAGGTCGCTCGGACAGCGATCGCAGCGAACGGACGATCGCCTGCGTGTCGAAGGAACTATCGACCGTCGCGGCCACCGGTCGCTGTTGAGCGTCAAACAAGAGGCTTGTGGCCACTGGCAGGCCGCTGGCCTCCGGGTCGACGACGATGACCTCCGTGCCACCGCCGACCGGTTCGATTTTTGCCAGTTGGCGGTAGTAGTCCGTCAACTCCGGCCGGTCGCCGAGGGGTTGGATCAATACGGTCATTCGGCCGCCGCAGATCAGCCCATCATCCCAGCCATAATCGTGATCGAGTTGAAACACCTCGAGGTTGGCCACTCCACGCTGGAAAGCGATCAATGCTCGCCTCTTGACCTCAGCCTCCACGCACCCGCCGCCCAGCGTCCCGGCCTGGCTGCCGTCGGGATAGACGAGCATCACGGCGCCGGCCTTTTGCGGGGTCGATCCGCGTGTTTCCACGAGCCGGCAATAGGCCACAGGTCGCCCCTGGGCGAGGGTCGCAGCCAGTTCTTTCAGGACCGATGGGACTACGGTTGTCATTCCGATTACGAACTTGCGTGTCTACGTTGCTCAGTCAGCTCAATTGCCTTAAGCAGACCGCGGGCCTTGTTTAAGGTCTCCTGATACTCACGGTGTGGATCGCTGTCGGCAACGATTCCTGCTCCAGCTTGCACAAAGGCCCGATTGCCCTGGATCACCAAGGTTCGCAGGGCGATGCACGTATCCATGTTTCCACTGTAATCAAAGTACCCCACGGCACCCGCGTACGGACCTCGACGGTGCGGTTCGAGCTCGTCAATGATCTCCATCGCCCTGACTTTGGGCGCACCAGATACGGTGCCGGCCGGCAGGCAGGCCTGCAGGGCGTCGAAGGCATCACAGTCTTCCCGCAATCGGCCGGTAACGTTTGACGTGATGTGCATCACGTGGCTGTACCGTTCGATTTCCATTACGTCGGATAAATCGACACTGCCGAATTCCGCGACCCGACCCACATCATTACGCCCGAGATCGACCAGCATCACGTGCTCGGCCCTTTCCTTGGGGTCTGCCAGCAGTTCCTCTGCCAATCGCCGGTCGTCGGCCTCGTCTTTCCCTCGACGCCGAGTGCCTGCGAGCGGGCGAACCGTGACCTGACCGTTGATCACTCGGCACATGATCTCCGGCGAGCTTCCCACGAGTGTCGTATCGGCCGTGCGCAAGAAGAACATGAAGGGGCTCGGATTGACGATCCGCAGCGTTCGGTAGACTTCGAACGGGTCGGCCGTGATCTCCAACGTCAGACGCTGACTGATGACAACCTGAAAGATGTCACCGGCCCGAATGTACTCGACGCACCGCTCGACGGCCCGTTCAAAATCCGCCGAGCTGAAATTCGATTCGAATGACAAGATCGGGTCACCGTCGGTGCGAACATCGTCGCATGACAGGCCGGCCGAGGGAACGCCCAATTTCTCGACCATGCGATCGACCTGCTCACACGCATCGCGATAGGCGGCAGTTGCGTGGTCCGAGACCTTGTCCAACCGTGCGAGGGCGATCACAAACAGTGTCTTTCCGACGTGATCAAAAACCACCATACGGTCATAAAATCCGAAAGAAAGGTCAGGCAAATGGCGATCGTCTTCCGGGGAATCGGGCAGATGCTCGGCGTATCTCACCACGTCGTAGCCGGCATACCCGACCGCGCCTCCGGCGAACGGGGGCAGCTCGGGAAAGTGAGCCGCACGTACCTGCTTGAGCCGCATGCGGAGTGTCTGTAGCGGGTCGGGTACCTCGCAGGTCTCGCTTTGCTCCCCCCGGCGTTCGGTCACTTGCGATCCGCGCGCCGAGAGCTCCCGGAACGGACCGACTGCCAGAAAACTATACCGGCCGACCTTTTCGCCTCCGATGACGCTCTCGAAAAGACAGGCACTCCCCCCGTCATCCAATCGATGAAAGGCCGTGACAGGCGTGAGAGTGTCGCTGACCAGACGCCGGTAGACGGGGATTAAATCGTAGTCGCCGGCTAATTCGCGGAATACGCTTTCGTCAGGGAAATGTTTCATCGTCAGCCCGTCGTGGAGCAGGTCCGTCGAGGCGACCGCCGACCTTCGGGAAGCGCCTTCAGGGCTCGACACAAGCCCCTTCACAGGCAAGCTTAGCAGTGCGACGACCGTCCGGCAACGGGCGATTCCGGCACTCAATATCTTCCGCTTAGCAAACAACTTACGTTCAATGTCCCGGCCGCCGGCCAACCTTGACAGGTCACAGGTGACTGATAGAATCTCTGCAGGTCCTGGAGGTGCCAGCTTATCCACCCCGCTGTGCAGGCTTGTCAAACAGCCATGCCGGCTGGTCGAACCAGCCATTGATCCGACGTCGAACGACGGGAACCCTGTCGATGAACTGCCAACATTGCGAGAAACCGGCTACGTTTCACATCACGGAACTGACCGGTGATGAGCCGGTCGAGTTGCACTTGTGCGAAGACCACGTGCGGGCTTACCTTGTTCAGGGAGGGGAGCCGACCGAGGCCAAGCCGAGTTTGGCCGGAGTGCTCGCACAGCAACTCAAGGTAGGGCAGACTGCGGAAGACCTGGCACGACTCGACCAAAAGGCCTGCCCCATTTGCGGGATCACCTTTTACGAGTTTCGCCACGCAGGACGACTCGGCTGCCCCCACGATTACGTCTGCTTCCAGGAAGAACTTGAACCGCTGATTATGAACATTCACGGGGCCGCCGAGCATTGCGGAAAACAACCGCAGCACGGGGTCCAGAGTGCCGATCGTCAAACTCGGTTGATTCAGCTGCGTAGAGAAATGAAGGATGCCATCGAAGAGGAAGACTACGAAAGGGCGTCGGAGCTGCGCGATGAGATTTGCGAGTTGGAACAGAAGAACGAGTGACCCGCCCGATCGGTGGCTGCCCGTGCCGCCCTTGTCGTGGTGACCTCGATCCGAATGCCCGAGTCGCCCGCCAAGGTTTGATACGCCCAGGGAAGATAGCTTGCCCCCTGTCAACGCGGAATCCTGAAGATAGGCGCGCTGAAAGACCCGGAAGTGACCCGTTGTGAATGAAATCGACTGACCGGCCCTGTATTTCGAAAGCAGTAACGAAGTGAAATTGGACGAGATGGCTCGGCAATGCGGAGAGTGGCTGCGAGGGTCCGGACCCGAGTCGGACATCGTGATCAGTAGTCGCATCCGGCTGGCGCGAAATCTGGCCAATTTTCCGTTTATCCGAAAATGTACCGATCAAGATCGGGCGCAAGCCGAGCGGGCGATCCGCGAGCGGATTCACGAAATTCCCGAATGCGACGGGCTGACTTACGTTGACGTCGCCACCCTTGATGATGTTGACCGACAGTTCCTCGTCGAGCGGCAATTGATCAGTCGGGAGCATGCGGAAGCCGAGGGTGCCCGATCGGTCGCCGTGGACGCCGGAGAGAAATTCAGTTTAATGATCAATGAGGAGGATCATCTGCGCATTCAGGTGATGCACAGCGGGTTGGACCTGAGTGGTGCCTGGGAGCAGATCAATCGAATCGACGATCTGCTCGAAGAACGAGTCACCTACGCGTTCCACGAAAAATGGGGCTACCTGACTGCCTGCCCCACGAACGTCGGGACGGGGATGCGAGTCAGTGTCATGCTGCATTTGCCGGCTCTCGTCATCACGCGTCAAATCGAAAAGGTGTTTCGTAGCCTACATAAGATCAGCCTGGCCGTACGAGGACTCTACGGCGAAGGATCGCAGGCCATGGGAGACTTCTATCAGATCAGTAACCAAATCACGCTCGGCCGATCCGAATCGGATCTCATCGGCCAGGTCGGTGAAGTGGTCCCGGTGCTCATTGATTACGAGCGACGAGCACGTGACTTTCTGATTCAGGAGAGTCAGAAGGACCTTCATGATCGTGTCAGCCGAGCCTTCGGGATCCTCTGTACGGCCCAGACGATCAGCAGCGAAGAGACGATGCACCTGCTGTCAAGCGTGCGGATGGGGATCAACCTGGGACTGATCGACGATTTGGAAATCCCCACAATCAACAAGCTGTTCATTCATACCCAACCTGCTCATCTGCAGAAGATTCGTGGCTCCGAACTTGATACGGTCGATCGCAATATCGAACGGGCAACGTATTTGCAACGGCACCTCCGCCGCGAGTCCGAGGGTGGGGCCCCCGAAACAAACTAGCCCTGCCGGTCCGACCTCGTCGGAGACCGATGCACCCATTGTGCG
>CAYNDU010000169.1:0-10188 GCA_964395615.1 uncultured Pirellulaceae bacterium
GAATCTCCAGTGAACACCGTGCTCAGCCCAACCGCTACGGAAGCTCGTTCCTGCACCCCAATGGCCCGTCACGGTCCGTCTGACATTGACCCGAGCATCGACTTAGCTACAATGCGGCCGTTTCCGCACTGGGGGGGTTAATCCGTGGCCTCATCCGACGGTCATCGTTGTTCGATCTACGGACCGTGAGGCGTGTGTCGCTGAGCGGCGGGAAATCGCAGCGATCGGTTGCGCCCCTCCGGTCAGTTCGACGAATCCGGAACCAGCGAGAAGTTATTCTGACACCATGGCGCAACGCACCCCTGAAGAACGATCCGAATCGAATCTCGCCAACGAGAGCACGTTAGAGGCGGCTCGACGCCAGAAACTCGAGAAGATGATCCAACTGGATGTCGATCCGTTTGGCGGCCGCTTCGACCAGCGGCAATGGATTGGTGACATTCGCGGAAAGGCGGACGAGGTACGATACGAACTCGAGTCGGGCCAAGGCGTCCCGTTACCCGACTTTACGGCCGACGGCTTCGATTTTCGTCAGTGGAAGGCGGAGCAGGGAAAAGGTCAGTTGGTTGGACCACGCGTGCGCGCGGCCGGGCGGATTGTGCTTCAGCGACCGACGGGCAAGTTGATTTTCATCAACATTCGGGACTGGACGGGCGACATTCAGTTGTTCGTTGGCCGGCGTCAGGTGGGCGAATCGGGATTTGAGCTGGCTCGACTATTTGATTTGGGCGACATCATCGGTGTTGACGGCCAGTTGGCTCGAACCAATACGGGCGAGTTGACGATTTTCGCCGACCAGTTACATATTCTTTGCAAGTCGATCGAACCGCCGCCTGAGAAGCACCATGGGGTGACCGACCCGGAATTGCGGCAGCGGCGGCGATACCTCGACCTGGTTTACTCGGACGGCGTCCTATCCCGATTCTTGGATCGGACGAAGATCGTGCATTCGATTCGAGGGACATTGGCGGCTGACGAGTTTGTGGAGGTCGAGGGGCCGACATTGCACGCGATCGCCGGCGGAGCGGCGGCCCGACCGTTCGTCACGCATCACAATGCGCTGGATATCGATCTCTACCTGCGGATCGCTCTGGAGCTACATCTCAAGCGGTTATTGGTCGGTGGGGTCGAGCGTGTTTATGAACTTGGACGCGTCTACCGTAACGAGGGGATCAGCCCTCGTCACAATCCCGAGTTCACGATGCTTGAGGTCTACCAGGCGTTTGGCGACTACGAGTCGATGATGGACTTGACGGAGCGCATGATCGTGGAGGCGATCGAGGCGATAGGTGGCGGCTTCCAACGCACGTGGGGATCGGGCACCATCGATTTCACACCTCCTTTTGCTCGGCGCACCTACAATGACCTGTTCCGGGAAAAAACGGGCATCGACCCCGACGACGTCCCGGCGGTAGCCACATTGGCCGAGCAGTTGGGAATGGACACGGCTGATAAGCACGAGGACGTGATCAAGAACTTTGTTTTTGAAGAGAAGGTTGAGGACGCGTTGGAGGGTCCGGTGTTCGTCGTCGACTATCCGGCCAGTATATGTCCGTTAACAAAGCGGAAACGGGACAACCCGGCAATCGCCGAGCGGTTCGAACTGTTCGTACAAGGTATGGAGATTGCGAACGCCTACACGGAACTGAACGATCCCGATCTACAGGAGCACCTCTTTCAGACTCAGCTGCAAGGCCTTGCCGAAGAAGACTCGATGGCAAAGATGGACCACGACTTTATACTCGCCCTGCGGCATGGAATGCCGCCGGCCGGAGGACTTGGGGTCGGCATCGATCGGTTAGTGATGTTATTGACCAACGCGCAGTCGATACGTGAAGTGATTCTCTTCCCCCTGTTGCGACCAACGGATTGACCTAATGCCGGCCCCGGCCCCGACAGGGCCAACCGGCCGCACTCGCCAAAGGACTGGCCATGTACAAACTTCTTCTTTCCTGGCGTTACTTGCGCACGCGGTACATCGCTCTGGCGTCAATCATCAGTGTCACCTTGGGGGTGGCCACGTTGATCATTGTCAATGCCGTGATGGCGGGTTTTACCGAGGAAGCCAATAAACGTCTGAATGGAATCTTGTCGGACATTATATTCGAGAGTCATAGCCTTAACGGATTCGCCGACCCGGAGTGGCACAAGAAGCGGATACGGAGCGTCATCGGTGACGACTTGCAGGGCCTGACGGCAACGGTCCACGTCCCCGCAATGCTCAGCATACCGGTCGCGAACAACCAGTACTTGACGCGCCAGGTCACGCTGATCGGCGTCGATCGTGAGACATTCGCCCAGGTCGGTGATTTCTCGCAATACCTGCTCCACCCTGCCAATCGGCGGGCGTTGAGTTTCGAGCTGCGCGAGTCGGGATATGGACCGAATCGCAGTGATTTTCCGGAATCCGGCTGGAAATATCGACGGGCCAAGATTCGGTATCAGCGCGCGTACGAGGAACAGCTGTTATTCGAACGGCAGCGGCTTGAGAGAACGCAAGGCGCGCCATCAAGTAGCGTGCGGAACGCTGACATGGATCGCACCGAGCGGCCGATTGGTCCCGGTACGCCTCCGCCCGAAAGCGGTTCGGCCGGTACGGTCTCGGCTGACAGCATCCCGGTCGACGCCCTGGCTGCCCACGCTCTGGCCCCTGATCCGTACGAGTCGGCGGCCCCCGCGGATCTCCGTGAATCGAACCCTGCGGTCGGTCACACGCACGATCCTTTGCATGAAACGTCGACCGGTATCGTACTCGGCATCGCCGTATGCAGCCAGCGAATGAAAGACAATGACGGAAAGGTCAAGGACTTCTTTTTTTGTCGGCCGGGCGATGACGTCAAAATCACGATTCCAACGGCCGGTAGTCCGCCCAAGGCGATCAGTGAGGTCTTGACCGTCGTCGACTTTTACGAGAGTAAGATGAGCGAATACGATGCCTCGCTCGCCTTCATGCCTTTGGACGAGTTGCAGAACCTGCGAGGCATGATCGACCCGGCGACGAATACTCGGTATGTCACGTCGATTCAAATCAAGCTTAAGGCCGGTGCCGATTTGAATGGCGTTCGTGACGCATTGCGTGAACATTTTCCACTCGACCGGTACCCGTACAAGATCCAGACGTGGCGGGACATGCAAGGTCCCCTGTTGGCGGCTGTGCAGTTGGAAACCACGATTCTCAATATCCTGCTGTTCCTGATTATCGCCGTCGCCGGATTCGGTATCCTGGCGACGTTCTACATGATTGTCGTTGAAAAGACTCGCGACGTCGGTATTCTCAAGTCGCTGGGCGCTCCGAGCGCCGGTGTGATGAGTATTTTTCTGAGTTACGGTTGTTCCCTTGGCCTGGTCGGTTCCGGTGTAGGGCTGGGAATTGGTCTGCTGTTCGTGCGGTACATCAATCAGATTGCGGCCGGGCTGGAGCGTCTGACCGGCCGTCCGATCTTTGACCCGACCGTATATTACTTTCGCGAAATCCCCACAATTGTCGAAGTTCACACGATGGTCGGTGTGGTGGTGGGCGCGACTCTAATCGCCGTTCTAGCCAGTATTCTTCCAGCGCGTCGCGCGGCGCGTTTACATCCAGTGGAGGCGTTACGGTATGAGTAGCTCACCCTCGATCACACCACGGCCGGCCGCACCGGTACCGTCGGATTCTCGGCGAGTGCCTCCCGCGCCTCTGTCGCGGACGATAGCCCGTGTGGCCCCCGCCACGGAGAAGGCCCACGTCGAGTCACCTCGGTACGATGTGTCGGCTGCTCCGCCCCCTACGCTCAAGATTGTCCCAACAGGCGATGCGATGGAATCCGGTGGAATCGTCGCGACCGGACCAAGGCCCGTGGCCATGTCCGCTCGAGGACTTTACAAGAGCTACTGCAAGGGGAAGATTGCGATCCCGGTGTTGCGCGGAGTGGATTTCTCGATCGACGAGGGTGAATTTGCTGCGATTGTCGGCCAGAGCGGTTCAGGCAAGAGCACATTGCTGCATATTCTGGCCACGCTCGATGCACCCGATCGCGGCGAAGTTCATTTTGCCGATCAGCGTATCGATAACCAGCCGGCACGGAGGCGGGACGCTCTTCGCAACAGCAGCTTTGGCATGATCTTTCAGTTCTACCATCTGCTTCCCGAACTGACGACGTTGGAGAACGTCCTGGCACCGCTCATGATCGCTCAAGGCGCCTGGCGATACTGGCGGCATCGTCGAGCGCACCGCGCCAGGGCAACCAGTTTGCTTGAACTCGTTGGCCTCTCGCATCGCCTGAGGCACAAACCGCACGAATTGTCCGGCGGCGAAATGCAGCGCGTGGCAATTGCGCGGGCCCTGGTCGCCCGCCCGAAGCTGCTGCTGGCCGACGAACCGACGGGAAACCTTGATCAGCAGAACGGCCAGGAGATCCTGCGAATCCTCAGCTCCTTGAACGAGGACGACAACCTCACTATAGTCATGGTGACACACGACCTGGCGATCGCTCGACAAGCGCATCGCACTGTCCGTCTGTTCGAGGGTCAAGTCACGACGTCATGCTGACCCCTACACCACCCAGGAACCGTGACCATCATGGCATTGAAGGTTTTCATCAACGGCCAGCTGTTCGACAAGGAACAGGCCAGCGTCAGCGTTTTTGACCATGGTCTCTTGTACGGAGACGGCGTATTCGAGGGAATGCGAAGCTACGATGGAAAGGTGTTTCGTCTGGAACAGCACCTGCAACGGCTGTGGGACTCGGCAAAGGCGATCTGGCTCGAGATCCCGATGACACAGACCGAAATGGCCGAGGCAGTTCACTCGACGCTCGAGGTCAACGGGATTTCCGACGGTTACGTTCGCCTGCTTGTAACTCGCGGATGTGGAACGCTGGGGCTCGATGCCGACGTCTGCTCGAATCCACAGGTGATCATCATCACCGATCACGTGGCACTCTATCCTGCCGAGCACTACGAGAAGGGTCTTGAGATCGTCACCGCCAGCACGATCCGAAACCACCCGGCCGCCATGAACCCCCGCGTGAAGTCGTTGAATTACCTCAACAACATACTGGCGAAGATCGAGGGGATGCAGGCCGGATGCGTGGAAGCCTTGATGTTAAACCACAAGGGCGAGGTAGCTGAATGCACCGGGGATAATATCTTTGTTGTTGCCGATGGCCAACTCAAAACGCCACCGACCGACGCGGGAATCCTGGAGGGGATTACTCGGAACGCGGTTATCGAGTTGGCAGCCGGTGCCGGCATTCCAGTTCGTGAGATGGCGCTGACACGCCATGACGTCTATGTTGCCGATGAGTGTTTCTTGACCGGGAGCGCGGCGGAAGTCATCCCAGTGGTCAAGGTGGATCATCGGCAGATCGGTGACGGCAAACCGGGGCAGGTGACTTGCCAACTGGGTGAGGCTTTCCGAAAACTGATTCGCTCGGCCTGACCCGATCGCTCGGACCGATCAGCAACGTGGGTGCGGCCTGGTCTGTTTCCGTCCAACCTGAGGGGGGTTGCCATGTGTCGACTTGCAATACGACTCGTGACCGGCCGCTTTTCGGTCACGGTGGCGCTGTTACTGTTGGTTTCCGGCGCCGGCGAGGCTCAGAAGACGCCGGAAGTGCCATCGAAAATCCCAAAGGGTCGCACGACCTACATGGGCCGGACAATTGCCCAAACGATGCACTATCGGGGCGCCGAGTGGCTGATCCGGGACTCGCGTGAACGAGAAGAACGCTGCGCTTTAATGTTGGAGCATCTGGGCGTCGAGCCGGGCATGACCGTCTGCGACATGGGATGCGGTAACGGCTTCTACAGCTTGAAGCTGGCTCAACAAGTAGGCACCAAGGGACACGTACTGGCCGTCGATATTCAGCCTCAGATGCTCTTTCTTCTGCGGCAGAGGGCCGAACAGCAGGAAATCGAGAACGTATCGCCCATTCTCGGATCCGTGCACCATCCCCGCTTGCCTCCGCGCAGCACGGACATCGTTCTCATGGTCGATGTTTATCATGAATTCTCACATCCCGAACGGATGCTCAAGGCCGTGCGCCAAGCACTCAAGCCGCACGGGCTGGTTGTGCTGCTCGAGTACCGTGCGGAAGACCCGAAGGTTCCCATCAAAGCGCTCCACAAGATGAGTAAACAGCAGATTCTCAAGGAACTGCGAGCGAGTGGATTCGAGCTTGCAAGGGAATTCGACGGACTGCCCTGGCAGCACATGATGTTCTTCGCCAAGGACGATGTCACGGAGGGGCGTGAGTGACGGGCATTCGTGTCGTGACGAAAGTCAAGAACGGTCCGTCAACGGGCTTCCCATCGCCGAGGCATCACCCGTGGAAAGGGAGGGACCTCCGCCGGGGGTAACTGGTTGCCCGTTTCGGCCGCCCATCGATCCCGATCACTCCGAGACGCATAGTAGCGCAACCACGTATCGGGATCATCGTCGCCGTCGAGACAATGCCAATGCAGGAAGTTCTTCGGCAGATCGACCTTCTTTTCGGGCGACGGGAGAATATCGCGAACCAGCAGGCAGTACAGCTCGCGGTCCGAAAGATGGTCGGTAAACTCCAAGACGACTCGGACATCGTAGAGTTTCTCGATCGTTTCCCACAACACCTCGTGCAACCGCGTGTTGTCCAATGTGGTTGGACTCGGTAACTCGAGCTCGGGTTCAAACCAGTGGCTAATCGGCAAGATCGGCGCCCGCTCCCACGCCAACATTGATGCGAGAAACTCGTTCTCCAGCGGAGTGCTCATTCGCTGAACGTCCACCAATGACACCGATTCGTCCAGGTAGGGTTCGAGTTCGTCGCGCAGCCGAGCATTGAGCAGCAACTGGTCCACATCTTCGGTTGAAGGATGGGGCGATTCCGGTATCATCGGCACACCTACACAAACGAGCGAAATACACTGCGGGCGATTCACGGCCGAACGGGGTGTCGGCCTAAGATTCGACTCTACCAGCAATCTCCTGTCTGACAAGCATTTTGACCGTTGATTTGACCTCTCTTCAGCAAGAACCGCGTCGGACCGGTGACACGACCGTTACGACCGCCAAAGTATCGGGTCAGACGCCGAAGAAAGGAGCTTTTCGTCTCAAGTGACTCCCCCTCTTGCCCGACGTCGGCCGCAAACTCGCCTACGCGAGCGCTCCCCGTAACAGCCATTTGTTGCCGGTCGCGAGAAGGTCACGCCGGATGACGGCGTTCGAGCGACTTGCGTGAGACGGCGCCTCGGTCATGACTCCAACTGCGAGATTTTCTCCAGGCGCCGAGCATGACGGCCCCCTTCAAACTCGGTCTCCAACCAGACCTTGAGCAGTCGTTCCAGATTCGTCTGGCCGATCAGGTGCCCCGACAGGCAGAGTACATTGAGGTCATTGTGGCGGCGGCTCATTTCCGCCGTCATCGGGTCGTTACAGGTCGCCGCTCGCACTCCGGGAAACTTGTTGGCCGTGATGCACATCCCGATCCCGGTACCGCAAATCAGAATTCCCCGCTCTACCACACCTTGCGATACGTCTTTCGCTACCAGGGAAGCAATGTCCGGGTAATCGACACTTTCGGAACTATGTGTTCCCACATCGAGAATATCGTGCCCCGATTTGCGGAGCAACTCGATCAGAGATTCTTTCACTTCGAAACCGCGATGATCGCTGCCGACACCAATTCGCATCTTACGATTCTCCTGGTCTTGGGCCATCGTCGGTCCCCTGCGAAATTTCATCCGGACCAAGTCCGCACATCGGCGTCTGGAAATCAATATCCAATCGGGCGACCCAATCGGTGATGCATTGTTCGATCTGCTCGGCACACCGACGATAGACGTCGAGCGGGCCCCCGATCGGATCGGAAATATCCCCGCCATCGGCTCGCAATAAATGCGTGCGATCGGTAGCGCTCGGCCAGTGGGCAATGATCGCATCGCGATGACCTCGCGTCATCGTGAAAATCTGATCGACAAATCGGACCAACCGGTCGCTCAGCGGCTGGCTCTCGTGAGTCTGCAAATCAATGTCCCTGTCGGCCATCACCTGAGCGCTTTCTCGGCTCGCTTTGGCGCCTGGCAATGCGGCAATTCCAGCTGAGAGAATCATCAAGCCGTGTTCTTCCAGTTGCTCAGGCGTCGCGTCCATCCGGCGGCCGAGCAGGTCGCGCAGGATGGCGGCCGCCATCGGACTGCGGCACGTATTGCCCGTGCAAACGAACAGGATCATCTGACTTACCAGCCGCCGAACGGCACTTTCATCGAGGACCCCTTCCCGCAACATTTTCCACCGGTTGCCGCGAACCTGAATGACCGAGGATGGCTGTGCGTATCGACATCGACCGTCATCCAGGACCAACGCGACTCGGTCCCCCAACTGCTCAACTGCCTGTTCCGCCGTCACGGCATCGGTTCGGCCGGATCGATTGGCGCTGCTTAACGCCAACGGTCCCGCGGACAAACGCAAAACGGACAGGAGCGCCGAATGGGCGGGAACGCGCAACCCTAACGTGCCGTTTGGCACGACCGCGTTCCTCACTTTCTTCGGCAGTTGACGAGCGGCCGAATCGGGGTGATTGTCGTCGACCACGAGCGTGACGGGGCCGGGCCAGCAACGACGGGCCAGGCGTCGTATGAGCGGCGAGGGCTTCGGCAGGAAGTCGGCCACGTCGTCACTGCTTTTCAAGGCCAACGCCAATGGGTGGTTCGGTCCCCGTTCCTTGGTCGACAACAGCCGCTCAACACCCTCCTCGCTCAGTGCGCTCGCCGACACGCCGTACACGGTTTCCGTGGGAAAGACGACCAACTGCCCGGCCGCCAACGTCTCAACCGCACGATGCACGACGTCTCGCGTGTCTTCCACCTGACGTAAATCAATCACAGTCGGCGACTTCGGCACTCAACGTGTCCCCCAGGCGTCACGGCCGCCAAACGCCGGCGCACCGTCGTCCTCACCGGCCAAGCGGCCCATCCAGTTGGCGCAAAGGGCTAATGTACATGGCTTTGCGTCTCAGGGTCAAGTGGCGCATTCTACGCGCAGGCTCCCATGAAACATCACCCGCTAGGGGGACACTTCCCGAAACGGTAGAATGGACGATCATTTGCAGCCGGCCGGCGGCCCCGTCATATCGGCCGATCAACGTCTCGTAGATTCTATCACTTTTTCCGCCGATGCTCCAATTTAGCCGCTCACATGACGCACGACCCGGGTGGACACTTGTCCTTTTATGTCTGATGGCGTTTTCCTGCGTCCTCGGTTGCGTCCGTCGACAAGACTCAGACGGTGAATTGCAGGCGGTTTGGGGACGTCGAGGCATTTCGAATGGCCGTCTGCAAAAACCACGCGCGATCGCGATCGACCGGCATGATCAGCTCTTCGTCGTTGACATGACCGGCCGCATACAGGTGTTTTCCGAGGACGGCCAGTTTCTACGAGGTTGGCGGACACCGGACTCGAAGAACGGCAAACCGTGTGGACTTGGATTCGATCGGGATGGCCACCTGCTGGTCGCCGACACGCACTACTTTCGCGTCCTCACCTATTCAAGCGAGGGACGACTGCTGCCCGACCGTACCATTGGTGGCCAGGCGGGGCACGGGCCGGGCGAGTTTAACTTCGTGACCGACGCTGTCCAGGACTCTCACGGTTACTACTACATTGCCGAGTACGGCGAGTACGATCGTATCCAGAAATTCTCGTCCGACGGAGAATTCATGCTTCAGTGGGGCAGTCACGGCAACGAGCCGGGCCAGTTCATTCGACCACAGGGAATCGCTCTCGATAGCGAGGGCCGTCTATGGGTGGCCGACGCCTGCAACCACCGAATCCAGGTGTTTGACGCGACGGGTCCGACGGCGCAACTCGTTCGAATATGGGGTCGGGCAGGGTCCGAGCCGGGCCGGTTGCGATATCCGTATGGCTTGGACTTTGACCGAGCCGGTAACGTTTACGTCAGCGAGTTCGGCAACCATCGTGTGCAGAAGTTTACGCGAGAGGGTCGATCGCTGGGCTGCTGGGGCTCGAGCGGGAGAGGACGGGGGGATTTATCGCGTCCCTGGGGGTTGGCCATCGACAGCCAGGATCGCGTGCACGTACTGGACAGTTATAATCACCGTGTCGTGAGAATTCGGCTATAGTGGTGCTGGCGGTGAGGCGGGCGAGGTTCGAATTTGCCCGCCGGGGGGTTGCCCGGCGGGGGGCGGGGTGGGCTTTGTTTTTTTCGGGGC
>CAYNDU010000170.1:0-10127 GCA_964395615.1 uncultured Pirellulaceae bacterium
GGGAATCCCAATCGCCCGATCGTCAAGATCGCGCTGAATACGTCCACCTAAAAAAGTCCGTTCCTGCACCCCAGGGGGCCGGCATGCGTCGAGAAGCGTTGCTTATTCAATCAGAAACGACTACAACGGATGGCGACCTGAGCGGATGTTCATACAGCGCCGAGGTGCGAACCGAGCGCTGACACGGGGTGTAAGACCGAACGACCCTCGGTGAACTTGCGTGTCGCCATCCTACCGTTTGGAAACTGAACGAGAGAGATGAACCTCCATAATAGAATGCCACGACTCATCGTCAGGAAGTCGCCCAAAGGGTGGTTAACGCAGTGACGCTCTCGATCCGGTTACAGCTGAACCGGCACGTCCTCGCAGGCTCGGACGACCGCCCGGCCATCAGAGTCGAACACGGGACTCGAACCGGCGACTCAATGCGGGGCACCACACTTTCACAGAGCCTTAGTTTGGAGAGCACATCATGTTGCACTTGGGAATGCACACCGACAATTGGCGAACGTTGAGCGGTTCCTTTGAGGCGGCCGTGGACAAGGCCGTGGAGATGGAACTCGAGTATGTTGAATTCGGTGTCGTCGACGGACAGGATTTCATCCAGGGACTCGGATACGCGCCGACGGTCTCGCTGGACAGCAACCCCATTGCCTTGCGACGTTATCTCGACCGCAAAGGCCTGCGAGTTTCGCAAATCGATGCCGGGTTCCCGTTATTCGGGCCGACCGGTGCGACGTATGGTGTCCGCTATGCTCAGCGAGCGATCCAGTTCGCCGCTGCGATCGGCTGCCCAAATGTCGACACGACCGACGGGCAATTCAAACCGAAGGGTTGGAGCGACGAGGAAGTCCTGCGTACGACTCGGCAGAACTATCGACAGGTACTGGACTGGGCCGAGGACTATCAGGTCTGCATCAACATCGAGCCCCACGGGCCGTACACGACGGATCCGGACGTGCTGGAAGAGGTCTTCTCCTGGTTTGACACGCCACTTCTTGGCTTGAATTTCGACACCGGCAACTCGTTCATCGCCGGTCGCCACCCGCCCGAGTTTCTTGAGCGATTCCTGAGCCGATTGAAGCACCTGCATATCAAGGACGTCCCGCATTCCATGATGGAGACCGCAGGCGAATCGACGGGAATCGCCATGTCGGACGCCTCGATCGGCGGCGGTGCCAACGCGGACAATATCGGACATTGCATCGAACTGATGAACCGAGCCGGATGGGAAGGTGTGCTCTCGATCGAATGCCTGGGAACGGACGAGATTCTGCAAGCAAGCGCCGATTGGCTGCGCAAACAGATCGCTGCGAGTTCCCATTGCAAGACGTGAAAACGCGTATTTCGAACCGCAATGAGTACAACCGCCATCGCTCGAAACATCTGCCATCCTCTGCCGGCACTGTTGACGAAGTTGATCCTACTTCTGGTGGGCCTCCTCGTTTTCAACAACTCGACCCAAGGCCAGGTCGACCGACGAGGACAACGCGTCCGACCGTTTATTGTGGAAGAACCTCCGCGTTCGGCAGAGGAACAAGTCAAACTGTTTCATCTGCCGGACGGTTTCCGGATTGAATTGGTCGCGTCGGAACCGGCCATTATTAACCCGATCAACATGAATTTCGATGCGGCCGGCCGGTTGTACGTGTCACAGTCGGTTGAATACCCTTTTCCCGCGTTGGATCAACCCGGTCGAGACACGATCGTGCGACTGTCGGACGGCAACCGTGACGGGCGGTTCGACGAGATTGGCACCTACGCCCGCGACTTGCACATCCCCATCGGCATCACGCCGGTCGCCCATGGAGCGGTGATTTACAGCGTCCCGAAACTCTTCTCGATTCGAGACCTTGACGGTGATGGCCGGGCAGAAGATCGAGAAGTTCTCTTCGGCGACTTCGGCTTTACCGACACGCACGGCATGATCAGCTCGTTGACTCGGTGGATCGACGGCTGGGTGTACGGGTGCCATGGCTTTGTCAATACGTCGACCATGGTCGGCAAGGATGGAAGCCGGATTACCATGGTATCGGGCAACACGTACCGATTTCGGCCTGACGGCACGGCGGTCGAGCATTATTCTTTTGGCCAGGTTAATCCATTCGGTCTGACCATCGACCGGTGGGGAAACGTGTTCACATCCGATTGTCACAGTCGCCCGGCAACACTTCTCCTGCGTGGAGCCCATTATCCGCGGTCGCCCGGCGATGGACTCGGTTTTGGTCCAGAGCTGATGCAGCACAGCCACGGTTCGACCGGAATCGCCGGCATTGTCAGGTACTCGGCGACTCAGTTCCCCGTGGCCTATCACGGCTCGTTGTTCATTGGCAATCCGGTTACGGGCCGTGTCAATCGAGATCGGCTGGAGCGTCATGGTGCAACTTACCGGGCCGTTGAACAGCCCGATTTCATCACGTGCGATGATCCGTGGTTCCGCCCGGTCGATCTCCAACTGGGCATGGACGGCTGCCTCTACATCGCCGACATGTATAACTGTATCATCGGTCATTACGAAGTACCCCTCGATCATCCTCGTCGGGACCGATTGCACGGGCGCATCTGGAGAGTGAGCTACGAAGACTCCAAAGCACCGGACAGAGCGCTCGTCGCGCCACCGGACCTGACACGCGCATCACCGGCCGAGTTGGTTCGATTTCTTTCCAGCGACAACCTCGTCATTCGCACTCAGGCAACGCATCAACTGGTTGATCGCGTGGAAAATGCGGCAGCGCCTTTGGTTCGATCGTTGACCGAAGGCCAATCGACGGCAAGCCAGCGAGCTCACGGCCTGTGGACGCTCAAGCGACTGAACGTCCTAAGGGCGGAAGACTGGCAGCTACGTTTGGACGATTCTGAGGCTCTCGTTCGACTCCACGCGGTTGCCGTTCTGGCCGACCACCCTGCTTGGGACGACACGAAGCGAGAAGCGGTGATCCGCAAACTGGCGGATCCTCACGGACTTGTTCGGCGAGCGGCGGCCGAGGCAATCGGTATGCACCCGCGATTCGAGTCAGTCGACCCGCTCCTGCAATCCTTGATCCACGCGGATCCTGCCGACACGTTCATGGTACAGACAACGCGCATCGCCCTTCGAAACACGCTCAAATCACTCAGCCCTTTTCCGCGGCTCGAACGGAAGTATTCCGGGAACGCAAAGTGCCTTCGTCACCTTGCCGACGTGTCGATTGGTATCCCCTCGCCGGAAGCTGCCGAGTTTCTTTGGGGTCGGGTGCAACGAGGTGAAATCGACTCGTCCCGCACGGCGGCTGCCGTGCACCATGTCGTACGGTACATCGATGAGGATAAGCTCCCCGATCTCCCATCGTTGGCCACCTCATTTCACGCTCGAGGCGTCACGACCCAGATTGATATGGCACTGGCCGTTAGCGAAGGGGCCCAAGAGCGTGGCCTCGATCTGCCCTTGGCCATACGCCAATGGAATGTGCGACTGGTACGTCCACTTCTGACAAGTCAAGTGGACGAGGAACGGCGTCGGGGAATTGAGCTATGTGGGCAAATGCGTCTGCATGAATTGTCGCACGTGCTCATGAGTCTGTGCACAGCGGACACCCGGTTCCCGGCCGAACGGTTGGCGGCCATCCAGGCGCTGACACAAGCCAGCCCCGAGCGGGTCGTGCCGCTGATGTTCCAAATCGCCACCAACACCAGGGATCAACCGATTCTGCGCCAGCTCGCCGCCGAGCAGCTGGGCGCACGAAAGGACCCATCAATCAGGGGCAGGGTTCTCGAGCTCCTACCCAATGCTCCCTTGCTCGTCGCCGTCGGACTGGCGCGCGGGCTCGCCTCCGATCGGCCGGGAACAACAGCTTTGCTCGACCTGGTCGATCAGGGTAAAGTGTCGCCCCGCGTGTTGCAGGACAACCGATTGCAACGACTGTTACCAATGACCGGAGGTCCCGCGGAAGCCGCTCGCATGATGTCACTCGTCCAGAACCTCCCGTCCTTGGATCAGACACTGCAGCGCACGATCACACATCACCGGAATGAGTTCCAAGGATCCGAGGCAGATGCGGTGAAGGGAGCAGAGGTTTTTCGCAAGAACTGCTCGGTCTGCCATCGTCTGGAAAATCAAGGCGAGAAGGTCGGCCCGGAACTGGACGGAATCGGGCAGCGTGGTGCCGATCGATTACTCGAAGATATCCTGGATCCGAATCGTACCGTTGACAAGAACTTTCGCGCGACGGTCGTCGTCACCCAGACGGGGCGTGTTTTGACCGGTTTGGCGACAGGAGAGGAGGGGCAGGTTCTTCTGTTGACCGATCAGGCGGGGAAGGCGCAACGGATCAACCTGGCGGAAATCGACGATCGGTGGCTGACCGACGGGTCGGCGATGCCGTCCAATATGTACGAAGTTCTGAAGCCGGCCGAGCTTTACGATCTGCTGGCCTTTCTGCTAACCAAGACCGCAGGAACACCCGCTCTCGACAAGCGGGCAAATTGACCGAAGGGCCGAGGCAACGCACGGCACGGTCCAAGACAATGAATCGCTCTTTCGGAGAAACACCCAGCATGATACGACTCACCGTCCTGTACGGTCATCCCGACGACCCTGCATCGTTCGACCGGTACTATCGCGACGTGCACATCCCGTTGGCTCGAAGGATGCAAGGACTTCAGGGGTGGACGATTGGAAAATGCCAGGCAGCCGCACTCGGCGAAAAGCCTCCCTATTACATGATCGTAGGACTCTACGCTGAATCCCGCGAGGCGATGGAAAGCGTGCTCGACTCGCCCGCCGGCCAGGCTACGGTTGCCGACGTCGCCAATTTTGCGACAGGCGGAGCCACCTTCTTCTACGACACCGAGGAGGTGTTAATACCGTGCGCATTGACGGACGAACATGGGATTGGCGACGCCGACTAGTCGTGGGGCGGAGTGGCTGCCCGGGCACCCACGCCCTTGCGTAGCGCAGGCAGCAGCGAGTCACCGAATTCCGAAGTGAGATTGAACAACGTGAACCCCGCGGCGCCCTGGCGTCGCGCGTGCAGAATCTGCCCGATCGTTCGATCGTCGCTCAACTTCCACTGACCAATCCCCGCGTAGATCGGTACGCGTCCTGCCACGTGCGACATCTGATCATTCACCAGGCCGATAAACTGAGGATCACTGGTCGTGTAGTCCATCGGGCAGATGAAGTCCAGATAGCCGGCTCGCACCCATGCAGGCCAGTCCTGAGCAACGGACTCGCGACAACTGGGGTAGGCTCCGAAGACGGCAGCCGAGATCTTAACCGACGCCCGTTTCTTCTTTACGCCCTCGTGGACGCGTCGGACGAGTTGAGTGATCTGATCGCACCGCCACTGCGTGTATCGCTCGGCCAACTCGCCCCGATAACAATCACCGGGCCATTGTTTCACACCCCGTCCGAGCTGCGTCTCGAATCGCTTACGACATCCCGGACAATAGCACTTGTCGCGACCTGGATATCGAATGTAATCAAAGTGAATACCGTCCACGTCGTATTTTTCGACAACCTCCATCAAGCTATCGTATTCCAACTGTTGGTTCCTGGGATCCGAGGGGCAGAGCCATGGAAACTGCTTTCCAGCGGCGTCAACCTGCAATCGCTTTTCCCGCCGAAGCGAGTCGACAAACGACTCGGGGGCACCCTGCAGATTGAAATTCACTTTCCATACGTGAATTTCCAGTCCGTGTTGGTGAGCTGCCTTCACAGCCTGTGCGATTTGGTCACCATATTGCCGGTAAGTAGCACTGCGGGGCAAGACATCACTGGCGTAATGGGCGACACCTCCCCATAGCATGTTTGGCAGTACCATGTTCATGCCCGCCTCTGCCAGCTCGCGCGCCGTCCGATCCCAATCGCCCGGATAGGCTCCGGTTCCCGAGTGGTTCCAACAAGCGCGTCCCTCCTGCTCTGGACTCGGCTGCGCACGACAGTATCCGCTGACCATGGCCGTGCGAGCCTGTTCGGCCAGCTCGACAACTTGCCGGAATTGCTGCCGATCGTAGGCCGCGTGGGAGGTCTCAAGAAGTCGTTCGGCCAACCGCAAATCCTCCAGAGCCTGCCCACTACCGCCCGATTCGATGAAGGATCGCAATTCCGCTTGACCACGCAAGTGCCCAACACGCACGACCTGGGCCAGGCTTCGGTCAGCCATCTGCTTCCATAGAGAGGGCGCAAGTTTTCCGACAAGGGCTGCCAGCATCTTTCTTTTCGCTACCGGGTCGTCTTCCAGAATGATGTGGGTCATGAAGACGCCCGTGTCGCTCAGTATCACTGCCGGCAAGTTGGTCGGCCGATCCTCAGAGTCGAACCAGGTTCCGATAACGCGCGCGTTCTTCCCAGCTGGCTCCGCAGCGGTGATATTCCAGGATGCCTGCCGTACGATGCTGGGTAATCCGTCCACGCCGCCGTTGAACCGCATCGTCGCCAAAGCGCTCGGTGCTTTCGGCCGGATGTAACGGGGGTTCCCAACGCCAAGGAGTTGACCCATCGCGGGCGCTAACTGATAACAGACGAACAGACGTCCTCCTCGATCAACGAACGCTTCCAGTGCGTCCATCGTGGCCGGCTCAAGTCGCGGGTTGTAGGCGAGCACGGCGACGCGTCGATTGCCCAAGGCCCCGTGTGCCACCGCCGGTTCCTCAACCGCGTCACTGCCGAGTCCCAGCTGGTCGAGCAGATCGCTGACTCGCTCGGCAGCGCTGAAGGCCGTCGCCCGGTCGCCGGTCGCTGAAGGACCGGGCACGACGACCGCGATATCATGTTGCACGGCGGCCAGGCGTCGCATTCGAAACGAAACGTTTGCCGATGGGCCTCGCCAGATTGCAATTCGGATCTGATCGATCTGGTGCCACCCGACGGGCTTCCCCTCGAGCTTGAAATCTGCCTTCGAGAACTTCAACGTATGCCAGCCTGCCTGTTGGAACCCGGACCCGGCGGCATACCACCCAGGTCCACTTCGAAAATAAAGCGTCAGGCGCCCCGCTAATTTGGGATCATCTGCCGCCACCTCCATCGCCACCTCGCCTGCCGTCGCGAGATCGAGCTTAACCGACCGATCGACAAAGACGCGACGCAAGCCCGGTTGGTTCCCGAACGGAGCACGGCATTCCACGACCCGCCCCGAGTCGTCCGATACGGAACGGAACTCGCCGGTCCCTCCCTCGCCCTGTACGACCCATGCCAATCGCAACGCCTCGTCCGTTGCGTAGTCAAACGTGTCGAGAACGGGCGCGTCACCGGACGCTGCCAGCGACAAACAACAGAGCCACAGGGTACTGCACATAGCGGCACCTCTCAAATGAATCGGGGGTTGAACGGAAGGAACGGCAGGCGGGCGGTGAGCGAAACGCCCGATCGACATTGTAACCGTTTTCGAGTTGGCAGAAGCTACGGAAGCGGGAAATCACATCCCTGTCTCGTCGTCTCATCGCCCGGCAGCAAGTCGGACACCCTCGTGCTGCCAAACGCAGATTCGACGAGGGCCGCCGCATCATCCAGTTTGCGATGCAATGGGCACAAATCGGTCCCATGCTCGTCAAGTCCCAACGGACACTCGCCGAACCGGCGAATCGGATCGACAGCGTTGACGACGTCCAAAACCGACATCGTGTCCGGGGATCGCGCGATCAAAAACCCGCCGCGCACGCCTCTCTGGGAAGTGACCAGTCCCGCCCGTGTCAACTGTTGCATGACTTTGGCCAGGTATCCGGCCGGCATGCAGCCGAGCGAGGAGATCTCAGCCGTCGTGCGAGGCATTTCCTGCCCAGCCAGAAACGCAACCGCTCGAAGTGCATACTCGGCTGTCTGAGATATCATATCACTCTCCGTCTTCCGTCTCTAGGAACAGAGCCATCGTCATGCGCGCCTAAACCCTTCCACCCCGGACTCCGTCACGCCCACCAGTCAAGGAGGCGTTCGCCTGCACCCAACAGCCTACATCGTCGACGATCGCATCTCCATCGGCTGCTTCAACAGCCACAGGCTGAACACACTGAATGCCACCATTCCGAGCAACATCGGAATCTGGCTGCGAAACGCGGCCCGCCGGCTTCCGAACACTTGGATCGAGGTCCTTTGAGCGATCCAAAGACTGTAAACATGACCTACCAGCACAAGCGCAATTTGCATCACCCACAGTACATCGAGAGAAAGCAAGGGGGGAATCGACCACCGAGCAGTGCCGAACAGATTCCATCCCCAGCCGCAGGGGTCGGAAATCAACGCCAGGACCTTGGGCCCCTCCATGAACAAGTGTTCCATATTGTGGGCCAAATGGTAGAACAGTGCGATCGGAAGCAGAGCATAGGCATATCGGACAAAGTAATCACGATAACTGCAGACGTGAAGTAACTTCGAGCGTCCGAACCTATACGAACAACCAATCAAAATGGCATAGATAGCGATCGGAAGCGTCATCAAGGCCGCCATCCCTAACGAAAAGGTGGCCAGCTGACCCAGCGACCAGTGAACACTGCCCCACTCGGTCAGGCGTTGCCAATTCGGGGTCATTGTCAGGCCGTGAAAACCCGTGATGGACAACATCAACAACGCCAGATACGCCTCGTCGCTTCGTGGACGTTCCAGAGACACCAGATCGGTACCCCACGGCCGAAGATTAACCGTCAGATTGTCATCCGGACAGGCTTGAAGGCACTCGCCGCACTGAATGCAATACGTATTGCTCTTGAGGTACCCGGGAAATAAAAACGTCGGGCAGCCATAGGCGGTGGCACTTCCATGAACACATTCTTTGCCGTGGCACGATCGGCACGCCTCCTGATCCTTCGCCCGCACTTCAACTCCGGAAAACATCGCGTAGAGCCCGCTGACGCGTCCCACGAGACACGCATACCTGCAAAACCCCTTTCTCTCGAATAACCAAGCGCTTACGATCGCCATAACCAGCATGGCAATCGCCAGATAAGCAGTCACTTTGGGCTTCATCGTGACGCCAAAGCCAAGCTCCACCCACGTGAGCCCCACGAACAGCAACGTAGCGAGCAGTATGTTACGGAATAGGCGCGGCCATTTCAGATCGAGTCCGGCCGACTGGTCCGTCTTCTTCCAGAGCCGCCATTTGGCCATCCAGCCCGCAACTGCGTCCCATGGACACATATAACACCAGGCCTTGCCCGCGTACATGATCAAGATGACCAGTCCACCCCACCACACGGTCCAGGTGAGCAGCGGAGCAATGTTGAGCGCCGGGTTCTGGTTACCAAACAGGCCCGCCGCAATGATCATAAAGAAGAGAATCACCATCACGAGTTGCACGGCAAATCGAAACGGGCGGGATGTCAGAAGAAACCGGACGAGCGGGACGCTCAGGACGTCCCAGCGAGCGGGTGAGACGGTCGCTACTGCCGCTCCGGCCGATCGAGACAACCTACCGACTGTGCGATTCGCTCCCAGTCGATCAGTGATCTCGAACAATCCGAAACTGACAACCAGGACCAGACCGATCGAAACGTAATACAACCAGTTCGGCACGCCCCACATCGTGTGCATGAAATAGGCGGCCGGATCGGACTTGAACTGTAATCGATGAGCTTGCGAGCATGCGTAGAAGGTGCGTCCGAGGTACGTTGCCGGAAAGGCGGAGGCGCGCTCGATCGGCAGATCGCATGCGATGCACCGATCGCCCAGGAATTCCTCTGGATGAGCCGCGAATTGATCCCGACACGTCCGAGTGCAGAAATGGAATAAACGCCCCTCGTATCGAGCGGTGAATCCCCAACTCGCGGCAACCTCCATGTGGCAAACCGGGTCAACGGTGACCGAGCCGCGTGCATCGTCTGAATGCACGCCGTCCTCCGGTATGGACCCGGCCGATGCGTGTGCCTCTGACACGGGCCCCCCAAGCCGAGACCTGGCCGCCGTTGTCGGCTCGGCATCACTCGGTTTCGAGACCGGTCGATGGTCAGCCGCCGAGGCGTCAGACGGCATTGTGTCGCCGGTCAGGCAGTGCTCACTGCAGTAGTATTTTGCCTTTCCATTGATGTGACGCAACAAAGCGACGTCGCGGTTGACTTTGCTGCCGCACCTATCGCACCGAATGTGCGGTGCTTGATCGGTCGTGGACGACGCGCCGGCTTCGACGACCTCCATTCCAGAACGGTTGTGCGACAGCCAGACA
>CAYNDU010000171.1:0-10070 GCA_964395615.1 uncultured Pirellulaceae bacterium
CCACCTCCAATCACGGTCTCACGAGTACATCGCGTACCGAGAGCTGCGACGCCGACTCTATGGCAATCACCCTTATGCCCGGAGTCCGGGCGGCGAACTGGATGATTTGGCGGCACTCGACCGTGACGACCTGGTTGACTGGTGGAAGAAAGCGGCCCGGCCGGATCAGGCAACGCTGATCTTCGCGGGCGACATCGACCTGGCGGCGGCAAAGCGGCTGGCGCAGAAGTACTTTGCCGATTGGAAGTCCGACCGGCCGGCCCTGTCGGCCAACTTGCCGGAACTGCCCGCCGCCGAACCACGCCATATTTACCTCGTGAACCAACCGGGCAGCCAGGCCCAGATTCGAGTTGGACAGCTCGGCTTCACACGACAGGATCCTGACTATGCGGTGAGCCGAGTCGTCAGCGGGTACTTTGGCGGCGCATTCAACAGCCGGCTGAATGATACGATTCGCGTCAAGAAAGGGCTCACCTACGGAGCTCGCGGCGGCTTCGCAGCGTCACGATTCACCGGACGTTTTTATGTTTCTACCTTTAGTAAACTGGCGACGACCACGGAGGCAGTCACCGCGATTTTCGATGAACTCGATCGTCTGAAGAATTCGCCGCCGTCCAAGAAAGAACTTGCCTCCACCATTTCCTATTCGCTCGGGTCGTTTCCTACGAGCCGAGAGACCCCGCAACAAATTGCCGGCGAGGTCTGGTTGAGGAAATACGCCGGTTTGCCTGACGATTTTACTGCAAACCTGCTCGCCGGCATCGCAGGCACGACTGCCTCCGATTGCCAGAAGCTGGCTCAGAATCGGTTGGATCCCGAAAAGATGATTGTCGTCGTCGTAGGGCCTGCGGCCAAATTAAAGGATCCGCTCGGCAAAATCGCTCCGGTGACTGTTGTCCAACCGTAACCGGTTCTCCGGAGTTTGTCTCGCGTCCTCGACCGTGAACGGAAATCAAGAGCCGGAAGAAGATATCACCAGAGGCGCGGCCGTCCCTCGGATTCTGTTGATTTGACGACCTTTCGACGTTGCGGCCTAATAAGAGTACTCGTTCACAGCGCTCGGGCGTCTCCCGCAGGCCGAATCTCGGCACGTATCCATCCGTTGTGCTCCGAATGCCCGTCGGAGTATATTGGATGCCTGCCGTGCCGCACTCTGCTCCCGGATAGTCGTAGTTCGTAAAGGAGATGGTCGTGTCCAGATATTCACTCGACGAATTTGTCCAAGCAACTCAACAGCAGGATCGTGGAGAAGGACTGTTCGAGTTGGAAAGTGATCGCATGTTGGAGGTCAATCTGGACGGCATGATCTGGATCAAAGCAGGAGCGATGGTCGGGTACGTGGGAGGGATCAAATTCACTCGAGAGGGGATTCTGGAGAAAGGAGTCGGGAAATTTCTGAAGAAGGCGGTGTCGGGCGAAGGAGCGAAGCTGACCAAGGCTGAGGGGAATGGCCGAATGTACCTGGCCGACCAAGGGAAGAGTATACAGATCCTGTCCTTGGAGAACGACTCACTGTTTGTTAACGGAAGTGACTTGCTGGCTTTTGAACCGACAATCGAGTGGGACATCAAGATGATGCGAAAACTGACGGCGATGGCCGCAGGTGGACTGTTCAATGTCCGACTCGACGGGACAGGGATGGTTGCGATTACCTCCCACTTCGAGCCGTTGACACTGATGGTGCGCCCCGGACAACCGATCCGTACGGATCCCAACGCCACGATCGCATGGTCAGGTTCGTTGCAACCTGAACTCAAAGTCGACGCATCGCTCAAGTCGTTCTTTGGCAGGGGAAGTGGCGAGTCGATTCAAATGGAGTTTAGTGGCGACGGGTTTGTCGTTATTCAGCCGTACGAGGAAGTGACTTTCCAGACGCAATCCTGATAGGCAGCGTTGGAGGGCAGGCAGGCCCGGTGACGACGCGCAGATGCTCCTCATTTGATGTAGAATCGTTGATATTCAATTGGCCGGCGACGTCGCGATCCGATGGCCCACCACTCCAACACCACACATTGACCTTAGTCGATTTTCGGAGGACAGTCATGACTCAACAAAATGGTCGATTTTCACGCCGCCGCTTCCTGAAGGGTGCCATGGCGGCCGGTTCGGCGCTGGCCGTACCGACGATTGTCCCGAGCAGTGTATTCGGTGCCAACGGAACGGTGGCTCCGAGCGAACGCATTGTGATGGGCGGGATCGGGGTCGGCCGGCGAGGAAGCTACGACCTGACCGAGTTTCTGAAATACCCGGTCATGCAGTTCGTTGCCGACGCCGATTGCCAAAAGTCACGCCGAGAATCGGTCAAGAAGTTGGTCGACGAAAAGTATGGCAACAACGACTGTGTGATCTATCGGGACATGTACGATGTCCTGGACCGCGACGACATCGATGCCGTGTTGATTGCAACCGGGGACCGCTGGCACACCATGGCTTCGATCACGGCGGCCCGTGCAGGAAAAGACATCTACTGTGAAAAGCCCTGCTCGTTGACGATGCACGAGAGCCGGGCACTGGCCGATGTCGTCAATCGCTACGGACGTATCTATCAGGCGGGGACACAGCGTCGTAGCATCGGCAACTTCATGCTGGCTCTCGATCTGGCCAGGTCGGGAAAACTGGGAAAACTGCAAGAAGTTCATGCCAACACTCGGCCGCCCGGTACCAGTCAGGAGTGGTTACCCGCCGAAGCGGAGCCGAGCCCTGACATTTGCGACTGGGACCGTTGGTTGGGGGCCTGCCCGTGGCGCCCGTACAACGCGCAGTATGTGGCGGGCCGCTGGCGAAATCACTTTGATTTTCACGGAGGTGGAATTCTGGAATGGGGAGCGCATACGGTCGACTTGTGTCAGAATGCCAATGATGCAGATGATACGGCACCGGTCGAATACGTTCCGAGAGAAACGGGCGTCGACTGTTTGTACGCAAATGGCGTGAAACTCGTTATGCGCGTCGAGGGATGGTTGGGGTTGGGAACCTGCTCGGTCCGCTTCGTCGGAGACGAGGGTTGGGTTGAGACGGGTGACAGCGGAGCGATGCGAATTGAACCGGAATCGCTGCTATCGGAAAAGAAGGTATTCACGATGGTGGGAACATCCTCGTACACCCACGTGGCCAACTTCCTGGAGTGTGTTAAATCGCGCCGTTTGACACGCGCCAATGCCAGTGTAGCCGGCCAGTCTCACATCGCCTGCCATGCGGCCTATATTGCGTGGCAATTGGGACGGACACTCAAGTTTGATCCGGTCAAGGAAGAATTCCTGAATGATGAGCAAGCGAATCGCATGCGAGGTCGGGCGATGCGTGCTCCCTGGACAATCTGATCGCTTCTTTGTGGCCCTCCGGGCATGACGAGACGAATACCCTGCGACATCCAATACTGAGATCGGAGATATTCCAATGCACACGATGATTCATCGCCTGCCGGTAGCCCTACTTGCCGTCAGCCTTCTTGCCGGCATAAGTCGGGCGCAAGATTCAAAGGACGAGGTCGAGCTCATTGCCACCCTGCAGAATCCGCAGGCGACGCATTACGACAAGGGCTTGGCCTGTAAACAGCTGGCGGTTTCGGGCACCGAGGCCTCGATTCCCGCCTTGGCCAGGTTGCTGGACGACCCGAAGCTGGCTCACATGGCCCGGTTTGGACTCGAGCCGATGCCTTCGCCGCAAGTCGACAAGGTGTTAATCGAAGCGCTTGGCCGACTGAAAGGGCGAACGTTGATCGGGGTCGTCCACTCGCTCGGTAACCGTGGCAAGCCGTCGGCCATTGATGCCCTGGTGGCACTGCTCGAGGACCAGGACCGAGAGGTGGCGCTCGCAGCCGCCCATTCCATTGCGCGCATCGGTACTCCACGCTCGGCGAAGATTCTGCTCTCGAAGTTGAATGCTCAATTCGCTCCTGCCTGCCTGGTTTGCGGCGGGACATTGGCCGGCCAAGGAGACAAGGAGAATGCGGCTTTATTACTTCGAGCGGTCGGCGAATCGGACGAGGTGGCGAGTCACGTCCGCCTGGCAGCTCTTCATCAGGGCATCAAATGTCAAGTTGCTGACGATGTTGAGCTTTTGACCATGGCGTTTCAGTCTGACATTGAACCCCTTTTTAACATGGGGCTGCGTGCCGCACGGCTCCCGCAAGCCTCGGGCGCACTGAAAGCGACGTTGTCTGTCCTGCCTGCCGCGTCGACAAAGCACAAGGCTCAGCTCATTACGCTTATAGGCGACTTGGGCGACCCGGCTGGTCTTCCGGCCCTCCTGAACGCAGCGGCGGACAGTGAATCCAGCGTGCGGATCGCGGCACTCTCGGCACTCGGAAACATTGGAACCGCCGCTCAGGTTAAATTACTTGTCGACGCGGCCGCCGACACGAACGAGTCGATCGCGGCCGCGGCATTGGAAACGCTAACGGAACTCAAAGGTCACGAAATCGACGATGCCGTGCTTCTCTTGCTGAATGACTCGGATCGACAGGCGATTGCCGTTCGTTTGATTGGCCAGCGTCGCGTGACTTCGGCGGTCCCCCAACTGCTGAAAATGATTGACGGTGACGATCGGCAGGCCGTGGTCGCAGCGCTCGGCGAGACGATTGCGCTCGAGCAGTTGGATGTGCTGGGGAAGCGACTTGCCACCACCGACCCGGCGTTCCGTGAAGCGATCCAGCAGGCGTTTCACGCGGCCTGCTATCGGATGCCGGATCGGGATGCCACATCCGCGCAGGTGGCAAGGTACCTCGAAGGCGCCCACGGCGCCACGATGGCTTTTCTGATGGACGAATTACGGACAATTGGCGGCTCGGCGGCTCTATCCATTGTCGGCGATGCGGCCGAAAGCACGGACTCCGAGAAAAAGGACTACGCAACGCAGGCGCTTGGGAAGTGGCTCGATACGTCCGCCGCGCCCGTGCTCCTGAAACTCGCCCAGCGCGAGGGAGACAGCAAATACGGTATTCGTTGTCAGAGCGGATATATCCGATTGATCCGTCAGTTCTCAATGCCCGAGGCGCAACGTGTTGCCATGGCTCGACAGGCTTTGAAGTTGGCTACTCGAGCCAAGGAGCAGAAGGCAACACTCGACGCCTTGACTCGTTACCCGAGCTTGACCACGCTGAACGTTGTCGTTGAAGCGTCGGCCGATCCAGAACTCAAGACGGCTGCCCAGGCGGCCGGTCTGGCCATGGCACAGAAGATTCGCGGCAACCGGCAAGAGGTCCGTGCCGTGCTTGCCCAAATTGGCCTGAAAGCGCAGAAGATCGAGATCATCAAGGCCGAATATGGCGCCGGTGAAGACTGGAAAGACGTCACCGAGACGCTCCAAAAACGAGTCCGTGGACTGCCGCTGATCGTCTTGGGCGCCGGCAGTTACAATGCCAGCTTTGGCGGTGATCCGATTCCCGGCACTCCGAAAGTGCTGAAGATCCAATACCGGATCGGAGGCAAACAGGCAACGGCGACATTCAAGGAAAACGAACCGATCCTGCTGAATGGGGACAAATAGGTCGTCGGTCGCCCGGTTGCATCACCGGCCGCAGGCAGCGGCCGGTCGCGAGACCGATCGTCAGACTTGTTTTCCGCAAGAAGTTGCCCGTCTAGAGAACACGAGTGACCCCGGGGGTCGCACACGGATAGACTCCCTGTTCATTCGGCACGACCGGTGGTGTCGCGTCAAATGCATAGCGATCGGGCCGCAGTTCGAGCGTCGACGCGAGTGCTTCGTTCCAGCGGATCTGTTGGCCGGAATAGGTCGCCATGCGGCCCATAATGGCCGTCATCGTGCTGATGGCACCGTACTCCGTCTCGTTGTGGGGCGTGTCATTGCGAATCGCATCAAAAAGCACATCATGCTCGACCTGGTAGGGATTGGTCGTGCGGCGCGTTGACTCCCACTGCAAGCCGAGCGAATCGATGAGAGCCTTGCGCTGTCCGATTTCGGCAAGTCCTTTTCGGCCGACGGCCGCTTCGCCAACAAAATTCCAGCACTTGGGCATTTGGCGGCACTGGCTGTACATCTTTGTGCCGTCCTCGTACGTGAATTCTACGAAATGGTGGTCGTAGATTTCACCGTTCTCCAGGCCGTTGCGCACTTGACGCCCGCCCATCCCGTTGGCCGACACCGGGTGACCTCGCATGATCCAGTTGCAAACGTCAATGTTATGGATGTGCTGTTCGACGATATGGTCGCCAATGAGCCATGTGAAGAGATACTTGTTTCGCAACTGGAATTCCATTTCGGACATTTCGTCGCGCGGGCCGAGCCCCTTGGAACTCGAACTGTTCCAGTAACACCGGAGCAGAATCAGGTCGCCCAGAGCACCATCGTGGATACGAGGGATCACTTGTTGGTAGATCGAATTGTGGTGCCGTTGCAAGCCCACCGAGACCTTCAAGTTCTTTCTTATGGCTATCTTGTTTGCTTCCAGGATACGGCGGATGCCCGGAGCGTCGACGGCAACCGGTTTTTCCTGGAATACGTGAACGCCTCGCTCCACCGCGTATTCGAACGTCTCCGGCCGGAAATGCGGAAACGTCGTCAAAATCGCCAGATCAACGCCACAGTCAATGGCCTTTCGATAAGCATCGAAGCCGACGAATTGACGCTCAGGTGCCACGTCAATCTGCGATCGGAATCCACTGTCTTTTTCACGGTCATACCGCTGGCCGCCCGCGTGCAAACTCTTGAGACTCTTATCGATCTGGTCCTGAAACAAATCGGCCATCGCCCACAATTTGACCGGACCCTTCGTGCTCAACGCCTGTGCCGCAGCGCCGGTCCCGCGACCGCCACACCCGATCAGGGCCACCTTGAGGGTCTCGTCTGATGCGGCGTGTACGCACGGAACACGCCACGCCGCCGCTGCCAGCCCTAACGAACAACCAACGGACCGCCTGAGAAAGCTGCGGCGAGAGGGTTGGTCTGGTTTCGTCTGTCGAATGGACGATAGGTTGGTTGCAGTACATGTCATGATGAATCCTCCTGGAGTTCGAGCAAGTAATCGGTGTGGCAAAAGGGGGTCCTCCGTCCCGTGCCACACCGTGAGTGGAGCATGAATTAGTCACCCTTCCCTGACGCAGCGACCGGTGGATCTCCCAGACAAGCAACCGACCCGTCTTCCAAGGCCAGGTAGACGCGACCGGATGTTGCTGCCAGGCTGTCCCATTTGGGCGACGCCGACAACTCCACCCGTGACACCTCTCGGCCGTCCTTCTTCGAGACCTGAATCAGGAGGCCGGGTCGCTCGGTCATTGCGATCGGCCCTGTCCGTTTCGAGGTTACCGCCTGAGTTCCCGTCATCGGATAACCCGCCACGAGCAGATGATCGCGGGTGGCAACCAGCGTTCTTGGATGCAGGGGCAGGTCAACGGTCCACCGGGGTTCAGGACGGCGAACGGCGCCGGTGCGGACCTGGAAATCCGGCCGATTTCCGGAAGGCGCATCGGGATCAGGCCTATCGCTGGCGTAAAGTACATGGCCGGTCGGCTGGCCTCGGCGCGTCCTGCGTTGGATACCCCAAACCGAATGCTTGTCGAATGCGAGTAACGTGCCGTAGGGGACTCCCAATTGCTTTGAGACAATCCACGGGTACGCAACTTCTGTTCGACGAAAATCTCCCGTACCGAGCACCCAATACGACCGATTGTGTTCCCAGTCGTCCAACAGTGTCGACGTCGAAAAGAGATGCGGCCTGAGCCGGCTGATGTCTCGCAGTTGGTCATCGAATCGTAAGTGGCGCATGTAGATCGAGTCGCTATCGCTGAGCAGAATGTCCGGCAGCGCGCCGTTCATCGAAAAGGCATCACTCCGGTCCGCGTCAAGAAACGTCTTGTAGTCCGTTCGGTTCTGCCGGATCGTCTGGTCAAACTCAGCTTGGCGTTCTTCCGTTGGCGGGTCGGACGCGACCACATGATCGCTCTGTAATTGTCGACGATGGCGGACAGCTCCCGTAACCGGGTCCAAGCCGAGCATCGTGATGCCTCCGTCCAGATACGACGAACGACCGGCCACGACGTATGCCGTATCCGATCGCACCAGCACGGCCCCGTGAACCGGCCACACGGACTCGAGTTGGCCTTCGGCAACCACCCGGCGGTCGGCGGGTGCCACTCGGCGCTGCCAGGCGAGCGACCCGTCTTGGGCTCGCAAGCAAACCACGCTTCCGTTTCGAGTGCCGAACAATAATCGACCACGATCGTAGGTTGGCGGCGAATCAATACGCCCGTCACCCAGGTACTCCCATTTCTGAATACCGGTATCAGCGTCGATGGCGATCAGTGCATGGGCGTCGCGTTGAGCGACGAAGACGAGTCCGGCTGCGACGGTGGGCGCTGTCAGGCCTGGCCCGATCATTAACTGCCACCGTTCGTTCAGATCCGTGGGCGTGGCGTGGAGCGTGGACGCGGATCGTCGTGCATTCCCCCGATAGGTTGGCCATGCGTTGGTTGCCGCGGGCCCATCATCAGCGGGCCCATCATCAGCGGGCCCATCATCAGCGGGCCCATCATCAGCGGGCACGTGTCGGTCGAAAGCGGGGCCCCGTTCGAGTACGCCGCCGGACAAAGAGGTATCCAGGGGTTCACGCGTTTCCGAGGCAAATGCCCAGAACCCGGAGAGTTTGGCTTCCATGTAGCAACCACAGGAATGTGACGCTGCGTAAATCAGGCCGTTGCAGGGGGTCACTCCGACGCGGCACGTTGCGCGTACCCAGTTGTTTCGAGAGTGGTTCGTCCCCTCGATGTCGATGAACTCGATACCTCGCTTGGCCGTCAGCAGGTAGCGGCAGGTCGCCTTCCCCGGATAACATCGATAATGATGACCGGTAGTCCACAATCGATCGATCACCGAGCCTTTACTCGGCGCCCCCGTGCCGATGGGCCGGCCGGAATGCAGGTCGAGGGGTTGTACGAAATCGGGGCCGATCCATACGGCATTTTCGACGACGTAGATCTCACCCGGAGTGCTCTCCAGGCCGGGGTAGTAGGCTGTCTCCCACAACGTGTGACCGTCCGCCGTTGATAGCGCGGCCAGCTTTCCGGCGTACTCGTGCACTCGAGGATGGGAGCCGAGGTAGGCGAAGGTGTCCTTGTTGAGTGAACGCGGATCGCGCCCGCCAAATGAACAGAGTACGACATCGTCGGCAACGAGCAGTTTCTCATGAGGAAATCTCAACTTCGCCTGCACCGCGGGACCTGGCAGTTCGTGCCGCCAGACCAGCTTGCCATCCAACTCGCTCAAGCCAACGGCTCCTCGCGATGTCTTCACGAAGACGCGTCCTTGCCGGGCCGCCAGGGTCAAGGGTACGATGGACTCGCCCGCCGAAGGTTTCCAGGTCCAGCGCGGTTCCGTTTGATCGACCGTAAATGCGACCAGGCGGTTATCTGCCGTAACCATGACGAGCCACCGATCATCGTGAATCAGCTCACGCACTCCGACCGTACCTGAATAGGTGCGTAGAGTGACACCAGTGGATGCAGCCAGGGCACGGATGGGTTGGTCCGTACCCAGCCGCGTGTACACCTCCGTTGGCGAAGCCACTAGCGTACGCCAGATGTCCTCCAGTCGTCGTTCGTAAGTGGTTGTGTCGACTGATCGATTCCATAGTTGGACGCCGTTGAACGCATCGCGTGCCAGCAGCTGCCAGCGGCTCGGAACGGTCAAATCAGAGGTCCGAGTCGTGTCGGCCATGTAGACTATCTTGCCGCCGGCGGAAACGATCGCTCTGATTGAAGGATTGCTCCCCTTGTCGGTATGGTGGTCACGGGTCCAACGTGGACCGGCCAACCATTGAGCGTGCCGTGGCGGACCGGCTCTTCGATCGCGTGCCACGCCGTTGTTGTCCGGTCCGTGAAGATAGTGTGACCATTGATCGATGTCGGTTGGCCACTGTTTGACAATACGTCGGCCGGCGACCCACGCAATGCCCTGTGGCGCCAGCACTCGGAGAACCTCAGACTCGGAAAGATCTCCTGGGTCTTCGGCTACCAGGAAATTGACCAGGTTGTCCGCCAAGGGGAGTCGCGGTTTGACGAGTCGACTCACGCTCACTCCCCCCGACAACGTGCGACGACGACGCGTCTGCGTCGTCT
>CAYNDU010000172.1:0-10051 GCA_964395615.1 uncultured Pirellulaceae bacterium
CCACAGTCTAACCGAATCGCCTCAAACTACCGACACTAATTTTCCGCACGATGCTTGGTCAGTCCTTTAACCGTCGAGGCCGCATCGTCGGGCGTCAGACGGGCCACCATCAGGTGATTCGCCGAGGGTACCTGCATACGCTGGGCGTAGACCATCTCCTTGCAGTTGGAAAGGGCTTCCAAATCGATCGGATCGGCCGCCTGGCGCAGCTCTTCCAATACGCCCTTGGCGCCGCTGATCTGCTCGTCGTCCAACTGAGAAGTGACGATCTTGACCACTTTGTTGATCAAGTCGGTCTCTTGGACCGCCTTCCAGATCTCCTCATAATAGGCCTGTTGAAAATCTCGTTCCGGATTATGTTTGGCATAAACCAGCAAGAAAACGTCATCGGGAACCGCTCGCTTCAGGTTGAGCTTTGCAGCGTGGGCCGGAGGCGTCGCCAGCGGCACCGCGACCAGTCCGAGCAGGAGCGCGGGAAACAGGAGAAAGCGCTTCATCAATTCGTCCTTTCGATTCAATGGAGTTGAGAATACCGTGCGTGTTTCTTATTCGCCCCGTTGTACGTGATCTTGAGCCCGTCGCCCGATCTTCGGGGCTCCCATCGCCCCGCAACGCAGGCAAACGCCCTTTATGGAGCACTTCCGGCGTCTGTGGACGCACTTCCGGCGTCCTTGGACGCACTTCCGGCGTCCTTGGACGCACTTCCGGCGTCTGTGGACGCACTTCCGGCGTCCTTGGACGCACGTTGGTCGACAAATCGCTTTGCCTTACCCTCGAAACGGGGTAGCGAGCCGATGGGAACGCTGCAGACTTCGACGCGCAGGCCGAGCCGTACCTTGAGTTCCTGAGCGATTCGTCGTGGGTCGTCCGACGGGTCCTCAACGGCGACCGTCAACGCGTCCATTTCGCCCACCTTGTGCGCCACGATACGATATTCCACCACTTCGGCGAAGGTGCGAAGGATACTCTCGATCGAGGACGGGAAGATATTCACGCCGCGGATGATCATCATATCGTCGACGCGTCCGAGCACGCCGCCGTCGAGCACCACAAAGTGGTTGGGACCTTCGGTAGGATAACGGTGTCGGACCAGGTCACCCGTTCGATAGCGAATGACCGGGCTACCCGATCGGCCAAGTGTGGTAAGGACCAGTTCCGCCAGCTCCCCCTCTTTGGCCGCCTGCCCCGTCTCAACCTGAATGAACTCGGCGATAAACTCCGTTTCTGGAATGTGTAGCCCTTGGTGATCGGCGGTCGGGTATCCCCAGGGACCGACTTCGGTGGCGCCGCTGTGATCGATTACCTTTGCCTTCCACGTATGTTCGATCCGTTGCCGGATGGAGGGAATCGAACCGCCCGGCTCGCCGGCCACGATGATCTGCTTGACGCCCAACGCGCCCAGATCGATTCCAAGTTCAGCGGCCGTTTCGGCCATATGCAGGGCATAACTGGGTGTGCAAAATACGGCGGTGACGCCGACCGTTCGAGCCAGATCAATGCGCGCCGCAGTGCTGAGACCACCGGTCGGAACGACCAGCGCCCCACGAGCGAGTGTCGCGTCGTGGGCGCTCCAGAATCCAATGAACGGCCCGAAGGAGAATGCCATCAAGGCGCGATCCTCGGCCGTCAATTCGGCAGCATCGAGCACGAACTGCCAGACATTGATCCACCATTGCCAGTCATCGGCCGTGTCGAGCACGACAATCGGTTGGCCGCGCGTGCCGGACGTGCGGTGGAAACGGGAATAGCGATCCAGGTTGTACGTACGGTTGGCGGCAAAGGGCGAGTCGTCGGAACCTCTTTGCAACTCATCCTTAAACGTGTACGGTAGGTGGGCCAATTGGTCGAGCGAGTCCAATGGCAGCGACGCGTCGTTCAGTTTGTCGGCGTAGAACCGATTGTCCGGCAGGATGGTATCCAGCAGTCCGTTCAATCGATCCAGCTGCAAACGGCGCAGCTCGGACCGTGGTAGCTGTTCCCATGTGCGCCGTTGTTCCCTGGACGGTATCGACATGCTCGCATCATACGTCCTGTGGAGTCCCGCGAGAACCGGGTGAGGGGCCCCTAGGGCGGGTGGGAGCCAGAGCCGGGCAGCTGGACAGGTTGAACCCGATTTTTCGGGCGCGAATTTGGACGCTCGGTGGATGATCGGGTATTTCCGGCACGCTCGGTTCCCACCGCGGTGTTGGAGGCACGAGAAGATGACCCAATCGGTAACCGGCCATTGTTCGGTGGACCCAAAATGAACAAAGATGACAAGCAGAAGGCGACCTCGAATCGCGGTTCGCTGACGGCCATTTTTCTGACGGTTTTCATTGATCTCCTGGGCTTTGGGATTGTGCTTCCCTTGCTCCCAATCTACGGCAAGTATTTCGCCGCCGAGCACGGTCTGACGGGTTCCCAGACTGGCTTGTTAATCGGACTGTTGATGTCGGCCTTTTCGGCGATGCAGTTCGTGTTCCTGCCCTTTTGGGGACGCCTATCGGATCGCTTCGGCCGCCGGCCCATTCTGCTGATCGGCCTTTGTGGCTCAACGTTTTTCTACGCCTTGTTTGGCGTGGCTACGATGAAACGCAGCCTGGTATGGCTGTTTGTCTCGCGGATCGGCGCCGGCATTGCCGGTGCGACGATCTCCACGGCCCAGGCGTATATCGCTGATACGACGACCGCCAAGAATCGAACGCATGGCATGGCGTTAATCGGGGCGGCTTTTGCACTCGGGTTTACGGTGGGGCCGGTCATTGGCGGAATCTCGTTGTTCATTGGTGACCAGGCGGCGATGAGTCCGTGGCCCGGCTACATTGCGGCTGACTTGTCGGCTGGGGCGTTCTTCCTCGCGTTCTTCCGGCTGCCTGAATCTCGAACACCGGCCAGCGAGCGAGCCGAACGGACGTTGTTGGATCGCGAGGGGCTATACGTTGCGCTGCATGTTCGGTCGATCCGATTCCTCGTGCTGACGTCGTTTATTGCCATCACTTCCTTTGCTGCATTTGAATCGACGTTGTCCTTGGAGATCAAACGGCTGTGTGAGCAGTTCTTTGCGTCGGCTTCGGCGAGCGGTGGGAGCCTGGGGCAGATGATCCACTGGGTCGAGAGCCTGGGCTATCGTGATCTGGAGCGATCGCAGTTGGCAATTGTTCTGATCAGTTTTACTTATCTCGGGTTGATCATGACACTCGCCCAGGGATTCCTGGTACGGCGCATGGCCAAGAAAACGACGGAGGGAGCGATGGCGATCGGGGGCTCGCTGACCTCGGCGATCGGATTCGTCCTGATCAGTCTGGCCGTTTATGCTTCGAGCTACGCCTTGCTCTGCCTGGCCATGGCCGTGATCGTTGTCGGATTTTCCTTTATCACGCCGGCGATCCAAGCATTGATCTCGCGCCGGACGAGCCCGGATCAACAGGGGCACGTCCTGGGTCTGGCGCAGAGCATATCGTCGTTGGCTCGTATTATCGGCCCGGTCCTTGGTATCGGGCTTTATTTCTCCCAGCCCGTGGTTCCGTTTGCCGGTTCGACACTTGTCATGGTATTGGCGGCCGCGTTGATTCTGCGAGCCGTCCGATCGGGGAAGGACTACGCCTGACGGTCGTTGGATCGTCGGCTCGTTCATCGTCGAGCGATCGGCCTGGAAACGGCGGGCCACGTCACAGGTTTTGCCACGTTGAGAGCTTCGTTGGCTCAACCGTTACCGGGCCGTACTGACGCACATCAAGTGCGTATAGGTCCTGAGCAGCATCTTGCCGTCAGCTACCGCCGGTGTCGCTCGGCTGGCTTCCTCGAGAGGGTTTCGGGCGAGTGTTTCAAAAACACGTTCGGCAGCAAGGACCCATACGACTCCGGCGTCGTCAATGCAGTAGATTTTGTCGCCGACCAGAACGGGCGATCCGGAAAAGGACGTATTCAGTCTCTCTTGCCAGACGACTTTACCCGTTGGCCCTTCGATGCAAGTGACAATCCCCTTGTCGTAGAACAGGAAGACCAGTTCGCCTCGCGTGATGGGTGTCGGAACGTAAGGGGCCTGGCGAGTGATGCGGTAGACTTCACGAGGTTTCTTTCCACCTTGCACGGCGACCAGGAAGTTTCCGCCGCCTCCGGATCCGTTACTACCCAGAATCAGGTCACCGACGAGCGTCGGCGAATTGACGTTGCGCATCCGAAAGACACTCAGCGACCAGTTTTTGTGGCCCGTCTCCGGATCGAGACTGAAGATGCCGTCCGTCGTGTTGTAGCCCACCAATTCAGCCGGGCCGTCGTTCCGACGATAAATGCATGGTGTTGGATAGCAGACGCGCGAGGTTCCCATCGGCGTGCTCCAACGCAATTCACCGGTCCGTGCCGAGAAGGCCATCATCCGGCTCACACCTGGCCGATCTCCCGTTTTCAATTCATCGGCTTGTTGTGAATTCGAAAGAATGACCAGATCTTTGTACCGCATGGGAGAAGTGCCGAATCCGTGTTGGCTTGTCCAGGGTCCCAGATCACGTGACCAGACCTCGGCCCCTTCATGATCGAACGCCTTCAGGAGCAGTTGATCCGGAGTCGACCAGGCCACGTAGACTCGCTCGGCATCGACAGCCGGAGTGCTCGACGCGTACGAATTCCGCAGGTGCAGATGGTGAGATTTCGAAGGGAACGACTTTTGCCAGACCATTGCGCCTGAGTCGATATTCAGACAGAGAAGGTAGCGCGTGGCCGATTCGGGGTCGGCACTCAGCAGAAAGGCCTTCTTCCCCCATACGACCGGCGACGAGTGTCCCAGTCCGGGCAGCCTTGTTTTCCACAGGAAGTGTTTAGGAGCAAACGTCACGGGAATGGTTGTCGCAGAACTCTTGCCTTGACCATTTGGGCCGCGGAAGCGTGTCCATTCCTGGGCGCCCACGGACACGTGAAGAGTGGGAACGAAGCACGTTACGGCCAGGACCACCGGCCACCAGCGAGGAATCGTGACCGGTCGACGAGTATTTATCCGCATCAAAACACCTCGCACTGTTCTCAGGTGGGACTGATATGGTAGATCGTATGTCGTATGATGACTTGGGCGAACGGTCGCGCCGTCCGACGCGCCCAGTGCCAATGAAAATCGTAACCTAGGCACTCGCCGGTCGCCACCACGGATGGGGTTCCCCCAATTCGATTCGCGAGCGAACCTGTATCGAAAAAGCGGACGACGAGTAGACGAAGAGGGGAGTCAATTAACGGTGGATCCGAGCAAACTAGCGCATCTGGTCGAGACATTCTTTGTTTGCAACCGCAAGCAGGTATCGGAGATTTTCGACGAACTGCTGTCGGCGATGGAAGCCGAGGCAATGTTGCCGCCTGGCGGCGTGATGTCGCGCAACTACGAAACGGCCCAGGCGAACCCGGAGATTCACACGCTTCCGGGCAATTTGAAGGACGCGCGGGACGCAATCTTCCCGTTCTTTTGGGGAACTGACGGCTGGTACTCCAAGCTGCACCTGGAGAACGTCAAGGGGCCGCCCAATTTCGCGTCCCTGATCGGCGCGCTGGCATGCCTGTTGAAGAACCCTAATCTCTGCGTGGATACGTATTGCCTGAGATCGAATGAGTTGGAGGTCAAGGCCATTACGGCGTTGGCGAACCTTGTCTTCTATCATACCGACTCGCCTTGGGGCGTCTTCACAATGGGTGGGACGGTTTCCAATCTGTACGGTGGCAAGCTGGGGATAGAAAAGGTCATTCCCGGCGCCATGCGTGACGGCTTGGAAGGACATCGAGTGGTCGGGCTGGTCTCAGAGGCGGCTCATTACTCGAACGCGACGTTGGCCGGGTGGCTCGGAATGGGAACCAGAAATCTTCTGACCGTGCCGACCGATCGCTGTTGCTCGATGCGCCTGGATGCTCTCGAAGAAGAACTCCGCCGTCTCTATTCCGAGAAGGCACGTGTGGCATTTCTGATCGCAACGTTCGGAAGCACGGACACGTTTGGAATTGACGACATTGCGTCGATTCGACAGATCATCGATCGAGTCGCCGGTGAGTTCGAGGCCCCGACGCCGCACCTGCACGTTGACGCGGCGGCCGGCTGGACGCTTTGCTTCTTGACCGAATACAACACGGTCGCCAATCCGCTCGGCGCGACGGACGAGACGCTGCCGCTGATTGCCCGCGCTCAGTCGCTGGCCAAGGGATTCCAATTTGCCGATTCCGTAACGATCGATTTCCATAAGATGGGGTGGGGACACTATCCTTCGAGCGCTTTCATTGTGCGCAAGCGAAATGACCTGGCTCGGCTTTTTCGCACGGTTGAGGACGTTCCGTATTTCTCCGAAGCGGACTACCGGCACGATCCGGCCTTATTCACCCTGGAATGTTCCAGGCCGGCGATCGGGCCGTTTACCGTCATGGCCTCGCTCAACGGGCTCGGCTTGCAGGGCTACCAGATGCTGGTTGGCCACGCGATGGACATGGCCAGGCAACTGAAGGAGCGGATCAGCCGGCTGGATTATTGCAAAGTGCTGAACCCCGACACGCTCGGCCCAAGTGTCGTGTGGTGGGTGCTTCCTCACGGGCGCAATGCGGAAGAGATCTTTGAGCGTGTCGAGAAAGGGCAGTTGCCGGCCGAGCAGTGCGAGCGGTATTTTGGCGAGATCCAGCGTTTGTTTGAGAAGCGGGAGGCGACGATCGACCCGAGAGTCGACGCCAGGCTAAGCTTCACTCTTTCGATGGGCTACAAGCCGCACGGTATCGCTCTGCCCGCCTGGAAGGCTGTTTTCTTCAATCCGCAGACAGACCAGGAGGTGATTGATCGGTTGATCGAGAGCATCGAGGGGCTCATGTGATCAAGGGGGCCGGGCCCAATCGGAACGATCTTCGGATCTGCACGCGTTTCACCTCTCGATGCCGTACTCATCCAGCTTGCGATACAGTGTCGCTCGACCGATACCGAGTAACCTGGCCGCTTCGACGACGTTGCCCTGCGTCCGTGAGATGGCTTCGCGAATCAACTTTTGTTCCCATACATCCAATCGCAAGCTTTCCGCCTGCAGGTCGGCACCCACATCACGCAGGCCGAGGTCCGTCGGGTCCACGAGTTCTTCGTCGGCCAACACCACGGCGCTGCCGATGACGTTGCGCAGCTGCCGTACGTTGCCCGGCCAGCGGTACGACACCAGTTTGGCACGGGCCGCCGGCGAAAGCGCCAGGTTCGGGCGCCCATGCTGCAGCTTGAAATGCTCGAGAAAGAAATGAACCAGCCGTTCGATGTCGGCGCCCCGATCACGTAATGGTGGCACACGCAACTCAAAAACGCTGAGTCGGTAGAACAGGTCTTCCCGGAACCGTTTCTCGCGGACCCATTCTCCCAGATCACGATTGGTCGCGGCAATCACACGCACGTCGACCGATATCTCCTGCGTTGCTCCGACAGGCAAGAAAGGATGGCCCTCGAGGATCCTCAGCAGCTTCGCCTGACCTTCCAAGGTCAACTCGCCAACTTCGTCCAGAAACAAGGTCCCCGAGTGAGCCTGCTGAAACCAGCCCTCGTGGTCGGCGTCGGCACCGGTGAAGGCGCCCCGCCGGTGACCGAATAACTGGCTCTCCATCAAGTCCGGTGGAATCGCGGCACAGTTGACACTCAGCAACGGCCGGTCGGCTCGCGAGCTGATGCGGTGTATCGCGCGCGCCACTAACTCCTTGCCCGATCCGCTCTCGCCGCGGATCAGGACACAGCCCGTGGCGCGGGCGATTTTGGCAACTCTCGCTTTCAATTCCCGCATGACCGGACTCTCCCCGATCAACTCGTCAAAGTCAGCCGACTTGGCCACCAGCCGTTGATGGCGGGCCGTCAAGATGGCCTGCTGCCGGGCTCGGGCCAGAGCAACCACCATCAGGTTGGCCAGGGAAATGGCAAATTCAAAATGGTCCTGGCTGAAACTACCCTGCTCCAGGTACAGGTGTATGGCGCCGAGCGTCGCCGCTTCGTATACCAGTGGAACGCAGATCGCGTCGGCGAAATGGTCGAGCGTCCCGGTCTCTCCGACCTTCGACTGATTGTCAATCCATACCGCTCGCCGTTTGCTGCAGACAACCTCGGTCAATGACCGGCTCAAGGCCACTTCCGCCCGACCATCCTCCGGAATGACCCGCTTCGGTTTGAGTTCGCCCTCCTCACTGATCCACAGAAAACCGACCAGAGATGCGCCCGTCCGTTGTTGCAATAAATCCAGAGCGACTCCGACCACGTCGTCCGGAGTCTCCAGACTCAACAGCTGAATGCTCAAACGAAGCAATATGCGCATGTCGCCCGAAGAACCGTCCGACTCATCCAGCGAACCGGATGCAGGACTCTCTCCCGGCCGGTCCTCGACCGGAGCGTCACGGACAATTGTTTGCGTCAGCCGAAGGTCGACAAACGAAATGTCGGTCGGTCGTGAAGCCGTCTGATGAAACGAGAATTCCGTGGTGCCCGTCTTCAGCTGACAGCCTTCAATCAGCTGAGCTTCATCCGCTTTTTGTCCGTTGACAAACGTCCCGTTGCGGCTTTCCGCGTCACGCACCCACCAGCTCCCGTCTCGATGGACAATCGTGGCGTGCACTCGCGAGCTCAGCGGATCACTCAAGACGACCTGGCACTCGAGGTCGCGGCCAATCTGGTTCTCCCTCTCGGTGTCGAGCAAATAGCTTGAACCGGCCCGCGAACCGTTGAGTAAGGTCAGATACGTGTACACAAGTAGAATCTCGTCTGGCGTAAGCGGACCGACGGCCGATCCAATCCGGCACGTGGAAGGGTGAGTCCCAATCGTAATCTTTCTCCCCGTTTTTCGCAGTTCTCTCAGAGAATTTTTATCTGGGTTTCTGCCACGTGCGTCGTATACGACCGATTTCATGCCGCTCGGCACCACCTGGCGGTCGCGGAATGTCCCGAGCCGTAACGGTCGGGCCGTATGTTACGATGACGGCAGCGATGAGTGGTCCGACTGTCTTGACGCAGTGAGGGGACGAGATTCGATGGAGCGGCCGGAGCCGACGAGTCCGAGCCTGGTGGTTGTAGGGCATGGTACGCGCTGCCAGGCCGGTGTCGACCAATTCCTGGGCGTTGTCCGCTTGATCCGGCAGCTTCTGCCCCACGTTGAAGTGCGCCACGCGTTTCTCGAACTCGTCGCTCCTGATCTCGAGGACGTGCTCGATCAGGTCGCTCGAGAGGGGAACCGACAGATCGTCGTGTCCCCCTTGCTGCTCCTGGCGGCCGGGCACGTCAAGAACGACCTCTGTCCGCGAATCGCTCGATTCCAAGAGCAGCACGTGTCCCTTTCGATACGCCTCTCGGAACCGCTCGGGCTGCATCCGTTGATCCTTGACTTGTCGGTTGGGCGCTTTCAACAGGCCATCGATGACCGGCGCTGGACGGCGGACGAGTGTCTCTTGCTGATCGTTGGCCGTGGAACCCGCGATAGGCTGGCTCGTCAACAGTTTGAGGCGTTCGTCGCACGGCGAAAGACGCTGACATCCGTCGGACAAACGGAGTTCGGTTACATGGCTCGAGCCCATCCGACCCTGGACGAGGCTATCGCTCGAGCGGTTCGTTCCCCTCTGAAGAAGGTGATAGCCCAACCCCACCTGTTGTTCCCGGGAGAACTGTTGACGGCATTGCAACGTAGAATTTCCGAGCAAGATGAGGTTGGGGACCGGCAACAATGGGTTGTCGCCCGACCTTTGGGGTGCGAGACGCGTGTGGCGAAGACCGTGATTGCAAGATTTCACGGAACTTCTTTCTAAATCAGGGGTTAGGTGTAAGTGCACTAGGGCCGGGCCTCAATCGTCGAGCTCAGTCTTGCCGGGGGGTGGATGGCGACACGTGGTTTGGGAGACGAAAAAGAACAGCTCTTGGCTTATCTTAGCGAGAAGCATACAATTTCGCCGCTTTGCGGTTCATGTCGGCTGGGCGTTCACTGGCGAGCGTATCTTCGGGTAACGTATCTTGAGGTACCGCCAGTTCTTTTCCCTGGGGAGATCGTGCAGCTTCTGAATCGTTGTGGACGGAGGTAAAGGGGTCAGGAGTCAATTGTGCGAAGCACCCTACGGGCCGTTC
>CAYNDU010000173.1:0-10045 GCA_964395615.1 uncultured Pirellulaceae bacterium
TCCAGTGAACACCTTGCTCAGCCCAACCGCTACGGAAGCTCGTTCCTGCACCCGGAAACAAGTCGGACGCCTGATCGATCTTTACTTCCTGGATCGGGCTGTCCGTGCGCGTTTGCGCCGCACGCGAATATTCAGGAATTCGACGGCCAATGAAAAGGCCATGGCGAAGTAGATGTAGCCCTTGTTCATTCCGACGTCGATGCCTTCGGCCACCAACGTCACGCCGATCAGGATCAGGAAGCTCAATGCCAACATCTTGAGCGTCGGGTTCTCTTGAATGAACTTGCTGATATGTTCCGAGAAGATCATCATCACCAAGACGGCGATCACAACCGCGGTAATCATCACCCACAAGTGATCCGCCATGCCGACCGCCGTGATCAAAGAGTCAAGCGAAAAGACGAGATCAAGAACCATGATCTGAATAATGACCGACGCAAAACTCGGTTGGTCCGACGCCGGCCGCTCGCCATTCGATCCCTCGAGTTTGTCATGGATCTCGAAGACACTCTTTCCGATCAGAAACAGACCGCCAACGATCAGAATCACGTCGCGCACACTGACCGCATCAAACTCCGGATGAGCAGCCAGCCAGGGGGACACGAGGGTCCATTTGCCGACCCAACCGATCTTTGAGAAGTGAAACAGGGAGCTCGTCAGCCCGAGGATCGCTTTGAGAAAGCAGAGCAAGACGATGCGCATCACCATGGCCGCCAACAGCCCAACGCGCCGCCCCGCCTTTTGTCGATGCTCGGGTAGCCGTCCGGTCAGGATGACAATAAAGACAACGTTGTCGATCCCCAGGACAATTTCCATCATTGTCAGAGCGACGACGGCAATCAAATCTTCGGCCATGGCAATCCACTCCACTCATCCGGCAAGAAAGTTTCCGGGAGCCAGCCTACGAAAAATCCCCGCCGAGTAAAGGCCCACAAAAAGGGGTCAGGAACCTTTTTTGGGCCGAACCTGGGAATATCAGACGGTCCGTTGGGGTCAGTAGAGCGGACGACGACCAGCCATTCATTGCATCGCGGGAGACCGTGTCGGGTTAGCGGGGGACAACAACGTTGCTGTTTGGGCGCAATGCCGTGATCGAGAGGTACCGAGCTCCCACTTGAGAAGGCCAGGTAGAATCCCCCATGAGCGACTTGATTGAGTTTGTGACGGTCCCGGTCGTCGTTCTGCTAGTCATCACTCTGGTCGGACACGGCATCTGGGAGTTGCTGGCATTTTCGAGCCGACTTTTTCGTCGATTGTTCCAGCCGTCGGATCGCCGCACGCAGGCCAATTGCCCGGCGTGCGGGAAACTCCGAGGCATCCGTGACAACCTTTGCCACGCGTGCGGATACCGGCTCCCGATCGAGGAGATTCGCGAAATCAATCTCGCGATTTCGCATCTTGACCGGTTGCGTGGATCCGGGCGGTTGGCTGAAGAGGCGCATGCTCTGGCCACGCGAGCGCTCGTCGCTCATCGCTACGAACTGGAATTCGGCCGTTCTTCGCCTCTGCGTTCGCGACCGACGGGCGACGGCCAAAATGGGAGTGGCGAACCATCAAGCGGTGGGCCGGCAGTTGTCGCACCGATTCCAACTCAGTCGGCTGCACCGGCAGACGCGACGGCTTCGGCTGCCGATCCGACGGTCGACGATTACGTCGTGGCTGAACTCGTCGGCCCGCCCCAAGGAGGCCCGGCGCATACCGGTTCCTCGACGAGCTCATTGCCGCCGGAGTCGTCAACTGCTGAGCCGGACCCGTTATTCGACGATCCGGCTCCGACAGAGGCAAGCCCCGTGTCGGTCCCCGCCACGGCGCGACGCACGATGGCTGACATGCTTCAGTCGTTCATGGAGGACAAGAATATTCGGTGGGGCGAGTTGGCTAGTGGCATGTTGATCGTGGGCAGCGCCATCGGACTGGTTATCAGCCTACGAGCGACCCTTGCACAGCTCAGCGAGCACGTTCCCTACTTTCCGGCCCTGCTGTTCATGCTGGGCACCGCAGCCATCCACGGTGCCGGGCTCTACACGCTGCGACGTTGGAATCTACGTTCGACAAGTCGTGGAGTCCTGACGATCGCGATCCTGCTCGTCCCACTCAGCTTCGCGGCCGGGATCGTGATGGCCGGTACAGGAGCCAACCGGGTCCCTATAACGAGTTTCTGGTATGCAGCAGCCGTATTGGTGGGCATTGCGAGCTACTCGACGATTACAGCATTTTCCGCACGAGCGTTGTTCGTCGAGGGTTGGTGGCGCATCGTCTTGGCGGTGATCGGCCCGTCGATCGGTCAGATCGTGATCAATCGAATGGCGTTCAGGGAATCGGGCCAAGCGGCCACTTTGACGGTCACTGCGCTCGCCTTGATCCCCTTACTTTCTTACCTGGTGGCGTTGGTCGGCCAGTTACTCAAGGTGAGGCATCGTGCTCAGCTCAGTCGCATTCGGTCCACGCAGACGATCACGCTTCTGGGGACCGGGTTGTTTTCGTTAGCTGTCCCGTTCGGGCTCCTGGTCTGGTTGCGAGGCAACCTGGGTACGACGTTGGCTCAGCTGAGCCCCGTTCTGAACGCAGCGGTCGCCGGCGTGTTGGGCATCGGGCTCACCCTCCATACACGATGCCGGTCGTCAGCGTTGGTCGAATACCGCACGACGGGCACAGCACTCTCGGTGCTTGGCGGGCTGCTGATGCTTGGAACGGTACTGTTGGCCTGGCCGAGTCCCGAGCATCTGGTGGCTGTCGGCGCGCTGAGCGTGATAGCGCTCGTCGGCTTCTCCTTCATCGGACGAATGCCGGAATTGGGAATCGGGGCAATGTTGGCGGGCACTTTTTCGCTTCTGGTCGGATTTCATTGGGCCAGTGGGCGGTTGGAGACGGGCCTGACGTCGAGCCGGGTACTCGTGGAGGCACTGGTCATGGGCCGGTCGGCCTGGCTACTCGTCCTGCCGATAATTGGCTGCGGAGTGTTTGCCCGTTGGTTTCACGGCGACGGTCAACCCGAGGTCGCCCGCTTGTATCGCATCCTGGGAATAGGCCTGTCGGGCATGTCGGCCTCGATTGCGGCCTACGCGGGATTCTGGTCCGGCGTCGACGGCAACAGCATGACCCTCTTATTCGCGTGTAACACAACCGCCCTGTTTGTTCTGACAGCCATGGCGCCCCGGCCAGCCGTGACATGGTTTGCAACGGGACTGTTGTTGACGACGATTGTCCACGCGATCACGTGTAACGAGTGGATGGCCGAACGGGCGTCATCCTGGCCGTGGCGCTGGTGGCACGTATCGAGTGCCGCGTTGTTAGTGCACGCGGCTGCCTGCCAGGGCCTGGCCTGTCTGGCTGCGGCCTGGGATCATCGAAGGAGCCCGGCGGGCGCAGGCGCCGGGCGGGCAGCCAGCGGCTTGATCGAACCGTTGGCCTTATCGGGCGCCATGACCGCCGTGTTGGCGTTGCCCCTGGCGTTGATACTGGCCGACGGGACGTGGGCAGTAACGTCACAGTACCTGGCCGTTATCAGTCTGACGCTTGCAAGTTGCGGTTGGCACGTCCGCAGTCGACAGGTCAGCACCATGGGACACCTGGCGGCCGCGGCTGCCATTGGATGTGCCGGTGCCGCCTGGGCTTCCAATCGGGACTGGGGCGCCCGACCCTTGATTGATTTGCGCCACGTTCAGCTGCAGGTCTGCATTTATGCCCTGTGGAGTTGCGGTCTTAATCTTCTTCGGCGGATCGCGATTGACCGCAAACGGCCGGCGCTTCTTCTCTCTCCAACTCGGCTCAACGTCGATCAACTCCTGACGGTCGCCGGCGCGATTGCAGTTCTCGTCATGGGGCTCATCGCGGCACTGCCCGGTACGGCACAGGAATTGGGGGTCATCACGGCTGGTCACGCCTGGGCCGTCGACACGTGGCATGCAATGGCCGGCTCGCCGGGGACATGGATGGCCGCGTTCGCCGTGTTTGTGGCCTTATTATCGAGTCGCCAGGCGAACCGGCGGGTTTGGGTGGCGGTGTCGGTCGCCTGCCTGTCTATGTCGCTCCCGTTGTTATTGGCCGGCCAATTGGAACCGGTCGGCGCGGTCGCATCGGGTCTACGTTGGATCTTGGCGACCTACGCATTGATTGGCTCGGGATTGTTGATCCTGGTTCGGGAGCGTCCCTGGAAGCAACTCGGCTGGTCGAGCGAACTGCAGCGAACGGCCGATCAGTGGACGCGTCATCTGGGGTCGAGCCCGGTCGCACTGGCCGTCTTGTTGGTGACGCTTCTCACGGCCGTTGCCCTGGTGCAGGGAATCAGTGTTCATCGCTTGAATCTGCCTGATCCCGGATCCTGGCCGGGTCAACTGGAATCACGCTGGCTGTACGGCGTGCCCCTGGCCCTGGTGTCTTTGGCAGCGGCCATCCAGTCGGTCGTCCGCCGGCAACCGATCCTCTCGTTCCTCGCCTCGATGCTGACCGTCTACATGGGCCTGGTGATTCTATGGTTACCGATGGCGTTACAGCGCGAGGCATGGGAGCTCGGCTCCACGGTCGCCTCGCTACAGTGGACGACGGGGAGCATTGCTGCATGCAGCCTGATCTGGCTGTCGCTTGGCCGCTGGTGGCGCAAGGCGGACTTGCGCGACGACTTCTGGCTGCAAATGCAAATGGCGATGTCGGGTGCCGGGCTGGCGATCCTGACCGCCGTTCTCTTTCTAAAGATCGCCCACGATCCGTTTGATTACAGCTGGTTGGCCGGGCACTGGGGCAACGGGATCAGCTACATCGTGTGGTTCGTTTGCTTATTGGCCTTCTGGTTCTACGGATCGAGCAGTTCCGAACGGGTTTTGGGGTGGCGTCGCACGGTCATCATTTATTTTGGTCTTGCCTTGTCCACGTTGATTGCTGCGAGCTGCCATCGCTGGAACACGCCGACGAACTGGCTCGGATATCACCTGCTCAGTGTTCCTGGGCTGAGGTGCTGTGAGATCGCGGCGCCAGCCGTGGGCTGGGCCACGTGGCGGCAGCCGAGCCGGCGGCTCGCGCGTCAATGGGCGATCACGGCAACGTGGGTCTGTGCGGCTGTGTTCGGCATGTTGATCGACTCACACTCTCTAGACCCTTACCGCCCCTGGTGGACGATTGGATTGTGCACGGCGATGTTTCTGGTCATGGTCGTCCTTGGCACGGCCCATCCCGGCCAGTTATTCCCGCTGCTGTCTCTGATCGTCGTGGGATTCGCGACGGCAGTCACGTGGCTGTCCGGCGGCGTTCAGCTAAACCTCTGGTGGAACGGCGTCTTTCTTCATGTCTTTACGATAACGCTGGGCGCGTTCGTCTGGCTGATCATTGATTGCATCGACGGAATTCGCGTGGACGATCCGCTTGAGGCGACCGGACGTCGACCGCGCGTGCATTCGATGGCGATCGTGTTTGGGCTGGCAACTTGCCTCTTGGTGATCGTTGGTGGCGAGGTAGGAGGCGTATTACTGGAAAATCTCACCGGTCGAACGGGTCGGCCGTTGAGTCTGGAATGGCCGGTCTGGTCCGCGGTGACAGCACTAGGATTGGCACTGGTCGTAACATTGTGGGATCGGCGCAGTACGTATTCGATCATCGGTCTTTATTTCTGGGGAATAGCGGCAACGGCTTTGTGCCTCAACTTCGCCCACCGTACCCTCGGCTGGACGTCGGACGTCACGCTGGTGGCAATCAGTTCATCCACCGCGTTCTACGTCGCGATAACCGGTCATCTTTGGCGCCGCGGAGCCGTGTTGGCACAGCAAGCAGAGCGATGGAAGGTCCCTCACTCGATTGACCGGCTCGAGACAACTGCTCGCTGGCTGCCTGGTTTCACGGGTCTGGCGACCGTCGTGATCATCGTATTTGGCCTCGTGACAAACTTTGCCAACGACCAGCGTTTGTTGAGAATGTTAGCTGCCCTGGCTCCGTTGGCAGCATCATACGGCGTTGCCTGCATGGCCCAACAGAAGCGACGTTTCGTCTTCCAATGTGCCGCATTGTTGGCAGCAGGAGCATCGGCCGTTCTTGTGGGTTGGGCCGACATCGGGCATTCACCGTCCGGTCCGTTGGCACTCACGTTGGTAGCTCGACTGGTGATTGTGTTGGCCGGATTGACCTTGCTCTACGGACTGGCTCTCCCACGTTGGCTCACGTCGACGCATCCATGGTACCGGGCAGCCCGACTATGCTCGTCGATAGCAGGTGTGGCTGCCGTGAGCTGCCTCATGGCGGCGCTCGTTCTCGAGGTGATGACGTTTCAACCGGGAGTGGGCGCACCGGTTGCGACTGCAGAACTCGTCGCGATGGCCATCATGTTGTGCGGGCTTGTGGTCACGTTACTGGCCATGGCGATCTTGCCCGGTACTGACCCGTTCGGGCTGAGCGAGACGGGGCGTCAGGCCTACGTCTATGCCGCTCAATTGGTTGCGACACTTCTGTTCGGGCACCTATATCTCACTTGCCCGGAGATTTTTGATGGAACGCTACGTCCGTACTGGCCCTACTTGATCATGGGCCTGGCGTTCGTCAGCGTAGGGATCGGGGAGTTCTTTCACCGTCGAGGGTGGGAAGTTGTATCGATACCGATCCAACGGACGGGGGGCTTCATGCCGCTGCTTCCGGCAATCGGCATCTGGTTCGTCTCTTCGCAGACCGACTACCCGCTGGTGTTGTTCTTTGGCGGGCTGATCTACGTGTTCATGAGCATCACACGGCGCTCGTTCCTTGCCGGCGCAGGAGCGGCCCTATTTGGAAACGGAGCAATCTGGAGTCTGCTCGCGGACGCTCGGATCGACATTCTCAATGCGCCGCAATTCTGGCTGATTCCACCGGCCGTATCGGTCCTGGCAGCTGCGCACATCAACCGTGACCGGTTGACCGACAGCACGTTAACGGCGATTCGTTACATCTGCATAGTCATTATCTATGTTAGTTCGGCCGGTGAGGTCTTCATGCGAATGCTCATACCTCACGGCGGAGAAGACTGGTTACGTCCGGTGATCCTCGCCGCCCTGTCGGTCATGGGCATCTTCGCGGGAATTATCTTTCGTGTCAGGGCATTTCTGTATCTGGGCGCCAGTTTTCTGTTCCTGTCCCTGGTCGCCATGGTCTGGCATGCGGCTCGCCTGGTCCAGCACACATGGCCATGGTGGGCATTCGGCATCACGCTCGGCTTGATGATCCTGACGATGTTCGGGATCTTCGAGAAGAACCGGCGTGAGATTGAACGATTGATTGTACGGCTACGTCACTGGGAACCATAAGAAGAACGGGCGTCGCCTCCCACGGTTGCGGAAAGCGACGCCCGTTTCGTTCATTCTCGGTCGATCCCAGCGAAAGAATCCGCTGCTCGAAGCGGCCACGGCATTAGACCGTCTTCGTAACTCCCGGCACGGCTACCGGATACAACCCGTCGGCATCGGGCGACACGGGTGCCGGATCGCTCAACTTGAGCAAGGTATCGGTATCGGCGAGCGCGATATTCGAGTTGATCGCGTCATTCCATTCGAGCTGTTTACCGCTGTATGCGGCAAGTCGGCCGAAGATGGACGTCATGGTACTCGTGGCGCCGTAGTCACCCTCGTTGGGCAGCTTGCCCGCACGCAGGGCATCGAACAAGTCGTGATGTTCCTGCTGGTGTCCACCTCGTTTCCCGTCGCTCTTGAAGACAAGTTCGCCGGATGAGTCATAGATCTTGCCACCCGTGATATCGGCAAACCCCTTGGTACCATGCACATGTTCGCTCACGCTATTCCAGCAATTGCGAATGTGCCGGCACTGGCTGAACATCTTCGTACCGTTCTCGTACGTGTATTCACAGAAGAAATGATCAAAGATCTGACCATGATCTTCGCCCTTTCTCACTTCACGTCCGCCTTGTGCGTTGACGCGTTGGGGCACTCCGTTCATCAGCCAGTTGCCGACGTCCAGGTTGTGAATGTGCTGCTCGACGATGTGGTCGCCGCACAGCCAGTTGAAGTAGTACCAATTCCGGACCTGGTACTCCAACTCGGTTTGCTGTGGCTGGCGTGGGCGCGTCCAGACTCCACCACCGTTCCAGTAGACGCGGATGGTAATGAAGTCGCCAATGGCGCCGTCCTGTAACTTGGCGATCATTTCTTTGTATAACGACTCGTGATGACGTTGCAGTCCGACGGCAACGGCCAGGTTTTTCTTCTTTGCCTCCGCGTTGGCGGCCAGCACACGTCGAATACCGGGCGCATCGGTGCCGACCGGCTTCTCCATGAAGACATGTTTTCCCGCTTTGACGGCAGCTTCAAAATGGAGCGGGCGGAACCCGGGCGCCGTGGCCAGTATTACCAGATCGATGTCGGTGTCGAGCACTTTCTGATAGGCATCGAAACCGGCGAACTGGCGGTCCTTCGGAATATCGACTTTGTCAGGGTGCTTGCCCTTGGCAGCGCGGTACGTCTGTTGAACCTTGTCCGGAAATACGTCGGCGATGGTGATCAATTTGATCGGACCACTCGTGGTATTCAGTGCCTGGATCGCGGCGCCCGTACCGCGGCCGCCGCAACCGACCAGGCCGATCTTGATCAGATCGCTACCCTGGGCATGCGCCGAACGAGCAATACTGAGGCTACCACCTACGGCTCCACCAGCCACGAGCAGTGAAGAAGTCCTCATGAAATCGCGGCGTGAAGGTTTCTGGGTCGTCGACTCGGAATGAGTTGACAACTCAGAGGATGGTTTGTTCGGTTGATTGGGCTCTGCCATGTGGTTTTCTCCAATTCAGTGCGTTCAATGAAATGCTGTGGTATGACTCTGCAAAAACGAGAATCCTTGTCGATTTGGGCCCGGCCGCGGGGCCGCCGGACGCCACCTGGTTCTACCTTCCTTGCTTGCGATCGATGAACGGTTCCTGCTTATCCCACTTCTCCTTTATCTCTTCCTCGTTGGGCACGACAAGCGGTCGCACGATTCGGAAGCCGACATGAATTGCATCGGTGTGATACCAGATACTCTTGGGTATCTGCGGGTCCTGAGCCTTCCAGTCTTCAGTGGAACCGGCTCGGGCCGCGCTGCGCAGTTCCTCGGGATCCTGATCCCACGATCCGCCCCGAACGACACGAGGATAGAGTTTCGTTGGGATGGCCAACGGGTTGACCGCTTTCTTGCCCTCATTCCGACCGTAACACTCTGTCGTGAACTGGTCCAATACCCACTCGGCGACGTTGCCGTGCATATCGTACAGGCCCCACGGGTTCGGTTTCTTCTGACCGACCTTGTGATAGGCTTCATCGCTGTTGTCGTAACACCAGCCATAGTCCTCAAGATCATCGATCGAATCACCAAAGGAATAGGCCGTTTTGGTGCCCGCGCGGCAGGCGTATTCCCATTCCGCTTCCGTCGGCAGCCGGTAATAGCGGCCCGTTTTCTGCGTCAACCACCGGCAGAATATTCGGGCCCCGAACTGAGTCATGCAGATCGCCGGATACCCGCCCTTGCCCATGCCGAACGTCATGTCGGTATAGGGTTCGGTGGGTTGGGAAAGTGTGTATTCGTCGGCCGCGACGTCCCGCCCGTTCGGTTCCATCTTATCCAACTTGCGGCGTTGAATATCCAGGTCGAACATCCAGACCTCATAGATATCCCAAGTGATTTCATACTTGGCCATCCAGAACGGATCGACTTGTACCGAGTGAACGGGCCCCTCCTCCGGTTGGCGCCCCTCTTCGTCCTCGGGACTGCCCATGTCAAACTGGCCCCCGCGGATGGGCACCAGTTCGATCGTCGCATCGGTATGCTCGATCTCTTCCGTATAGGATTTCATCTCCGCTTCGGTCGTCGCTACGGCATTCTTAACCGGCAAGACAGGTCCAGCCGGTTCGGCGGCCGGTGCAAAGGAGGCCCAGACCAGGCAGAGGCAACTCGTCACCCAACGGGCAGCTCGCCCCACGGGTGGTTGCACGGGTTGTGTCAGCCATCGTAATCTAGACATGGGGAGTCGGTCCTTTCTTAACATCGATAGTTATCAAACAAGAAGCTCACACCGGCCAACACGCACTCTCGCCGGTAGGGCACGCCCCCA
>CAYNDU010000174.1:0-10002 GCA_964395615.1 uncultured Pirellulaceae bacterium
ACGATCTTCAGCGATCGCAATAAGCTGCTTCAGGTCCTCATTAATCTCGTGCAAAACGGCCTTCAGGCCCTCGAGGCGGGGGGAGCGCCGGATCGACGGATAACCGTTCGAGTCGGTGAGATCTCTGAACAACGAATACGCGTGACGGTTGAGGACAATGGCATTGGGATTGCCCCGGATGACCTTGGAAAGGTCTTTGCGCATGGGTTTACGACGCGCGCCGAGGGGCACGGCATTGGCCTGCACAGTTGCGCGAATCTTACAAAGGAACTGGGTGGCGAAATCGGTGTCAGTAGCGCCGGTATTGGGTGTGGTACGATTTTTTCGATCGAATTGCCAAGGAAACTAGAAGGCTGATAGAAGATGGAATTGACAAAAAACCGGCGAATTCTTGTCATCGACGACAACCCCTCGGTCCAGGAGGACTTTCGTCGAGTGCTCGAGTTTCACTCTCAGGCGCGCTCGGAATCACTGGCTGCCAAGGAAGAAATCCTGTTTGGAGAATCCGATTCCGTTCGAATCGCGGAGGAGTTCAGCGTCTCTGCCGCCTACCAGGGTGAACAGGGACTGGACATGATCGTGCAGTCTCGACGGGAGAATAGCCCCTACGCCGTGGCATTCGTCGACGTGCGAATGCCGCCCGGAATCGACGGGATTGAAACGATCGAACGTATCATGCCGGCCGATCCCGAGATCCAACTCGTAATCTGCTCGGCCTACTCCGACTATTCGGCCCGGGATATTATGAATCGCTTGGGCGTGTCCGATCGCCTCTTGCTTCTGCGCAAGCCCTGTGACATGGGTGAAATTGTGCTCATGGCGGCTACGTTAACCGAGAAATGGAACCTCACGCGTCGTGTGTCACACTTGTCCGAGCCCACAATGGCCTGACAGGCTACCGGTCAGAAGTGATCGAAGCGAGAAAGGGCCAAGTGATGCCACCGCAAGCGCTTACCGACAAGTCGTCATTCAAATCGGCTTTGCCGATTCACGAACGATCTCCATCGGTCGATTCGCTGAGTAAAACGGAGTCGGATGGTCTGCTGCGCTCAGAGTACGAGACGCACTCGGACAAGATCATGATGGTCGACGACGAGCCACTCAACATCAAGGCTGTCAAGAAGCACCTTGGCAATGCCGGATACGGCCGATTCGAGTCGACGAGCGACCCACGCGAAGCGATGGCGATGATCCGGTGCAACCGACCCGACGTGCTGCTACTCGACATCGTCATGCCGCACATCAACGGGCTACACATTCTCGAAGCGGTGCGCGGTGATCTTGAGCTGCACCACTTGCCCGTTCTGATTCTCACGGCCAACTCCGACGAGGAAACCAAGCTCTCGGCCTTGCATCTCGGTGCAACCGATATCCTGAACAAGCCAATCAAGTTCTCTGAGTTGGTGCTTCGTGTGCGAAACTCGCTGACTCTCAAGAACTACATCGATCAGCAGGCAGACTATTCCAACTGGCTGGAACAAGAGGTCCGCCGTCGCACGGCGGAATTGGAGTTTTCGCGATACCGCTTGATCCACGTCGTGGCCTGCGCCGCAGAACATCATGACACGGACACCGGCAACCACGTTCTGCGCGTGGGTCGTTACGCCGGGATCATCGCGCGACAGATTGGCATCAACGAGGTTCGATCCGAACTGATCGAACAGGCGGCCATACTTCACGACGTCGGCAAGATAGGAATCCGCGACGCGATCCTCTTGAAGCCTGACAAGCTGACGGTGCCGGAATTCGACGAGATGAAGAACCACTGTGCGTACGGTCTGAGCATCCTGAGAGGCAAACGCATGGGCGGCGGACCGATCGCCCGGAATACGCCTCTCAACGAAACGATCTCCGAAGCGCCGATCCTGGAGATCGCCGCGGCGATCGTCATGAGCCATCACGAGAAGTGGGACGGATCGGGGTACCCGCTCGGGCTGTCCGAAACACTCATACCGATCGAGGGTCGCATTACCGCTGTGGCTGACGTGTTTGATGCGCTCAGTAGCCGCCGACCCTACAAAAAGGCTCTTCCTCTGGACCGCTGCTTTGAGATTCTCGAAGAGGGTCGGGGTACACATTTCGACCCCCGCGTTCTTGACGCATTTCTCGCCTGTCGATCGCAGATCCTGGAGGTCGCACAGACGCTGGCCGACCGTTTCGACGAGGACGAGTAGCTTTCCCGCTCGCTCGTCCTGTGTAGGCAGGCGACTGAGACGTACCGTCTCTGCCCGCCGTCTCTGCCCGCCGTCTCTGCCCGGTTTGCGTCTCGTTTCCTTGCGGGTGTGTGAGCCCCGCTCCGGTCGAAGACGTGTCAGCACCGTTTTCATGGGCTACCCCAGGCGGTAACATGGTACAAGATGACTTCGTCTCGCCCGGCAGGATTCGGTCATCTCAACCTGCCTTTTACGTCGCCCGCCTTAAAGGGTGTGTTGGACAGAATCATTTATGAGGAGACTCTCAGTGAGCAGACACGTTGCAATTTCCGTTGCCCTCGCCCTCGCCTTGATCAGTTCCGCGGCGACGGGCACAGAGCCGATCAAAACACTCATTGTCGACGGGCAGAATAATCACGATTGGCGCGCTACGACGCCCGTGTTGAAGCGGATCCTGCAGGAAACGGGGTTGTTCCAGGTCGATGTTGCCACATCACCCGGCAAGGGCGAAGACATGTCGGGTTTTCGACCTGAATTCGCCCGGTACGGACTGGTCGTCAGTAATTACAATGGCGCTCCCTGGCCCGACGAAACAAATGCCGACTTCGAACAATACGTTTCCGGTGGCGGCGGGTTGGTCATCTACCACGCGGCCGACAACGCGTTTCCAAAATGGAAAGCCTACAACGAGATGATTGCCATCGGTGGCTGGGGCGGCAGGAATGAGAAGAGCGGACCCTATCTGCGATGGCGGGATGGAAAGGTAATCCGCGACGCGTCGCCGGGAAAAGGGGGAGGGCATGGACCTCGACATGATTTTCTGATCGAAATCCGCGACGCGAACCACCCCATCACACGTGGCTTGCCATCATCCTTCATGCACTATAGCGATGAGCTCTACAGTTGGCTGCGCGGACCGGCGAAAAACGTCGAGGTGCTGGCGACCGCCTTTTCGGATAAAGAGAAACGCGGGAGTGGCGAGCACGAACCCATGCTGATGGCCATTCAGTTTGGAAAGGGCCGGGTCTTCCATACGGCGCTCGGACATGCCGGTGATCAGTGTCGTAGTGTGGCGTTTATCGTAACAATGCAGCGCGGAGCTGAGTGGGCGGCTACCGGCAAGGTCACTCAGAAGATACCTGCCGATATGCCCGACGCATCGGCTCCGGTAATGCGAGAGAAATAGCCCAATTTCGCGTGAGGCCGTTGGTTGTGTGATTGAACCGTTCAGGCCCGGCGAGGATCAGCGATCGTCCTTCGCCAGGTCCGGGTCAGCACTGTTTCGACGCGGGCTGACCGCATCGTTTCAAATGCGGCCCGCGTTGGACTTCCGCCCCGTCGTGCGCCGATGACCGGCGCGGCACCGATGGTAGTCGACTGCGCCGAGGGAGCCTCTATATGTCTCGACTGGCCAACGCACAGCGTCGCATCATCTTTGTGCTTCTGTTCGCATTGGCCGGCCTGCCGGTCACGCTGCTTCAGGCCGACGAATCGCGATTGCTGAAGTCCTCATTCAGAAATCCGCCCGATCCGGCACGGCCGAGCGTTTACTATCTTTGGCTCAACGGATACGTCGAGCGTGACGTCGTGCGCAGCGAGCTGCAGCAGTTTTTTGATACGGGTCTTCGAGGTATCTGCCTGTTCGACATGGGGGCTCGCGGGGATGCCAGGGGAAGGCCGCCTGCCGGCCCCGCTTTTCTGAGTGACCACTCGATCGCCGATATCGGATCGACCGTGAAGCTGGCAGGCGAGATCGGCCTGGAAGTCGGGCTTTCCGTGGCCAGTAGCTGGGATATGGGCGGGACCTGGGTCGACCCGAAAATGGCCAGCATGGGCATCTACTGCAGCGGAATCTCCGTTCAGGGGCCCCGGAAGATCAGCGAGCAGCTTCCGATGCCCGATCTTCCGAAGGGTGCACCGCGTGACGCGCGAGGAAAGCCGGCCTTTCTCCAGGAAGTGGCTGTACTGGCATTGCCTCAAACGGGGCGCTTTCACGGTTATGAATTTGTCTTTCGTCTCGACCCCCCAGGACTCCACCAGCTTGACCATGCCGTGCTGTACAATGCGTCGAGCGATAGCGCGAAACAAACGGGTCCGAATATGCGACCGGTGCGTCAGTTTGCAATCGACGTATCTGAAACGTCACCCAGTGATGACGCCTTTCACGAATTGTATCGCGGTTCCTTGAATGCTACGGCACGGGCACAGACGTTTGACCTTCCGCCGGCATCGGCCCGCTTTGCTAGATTGCGATTAATTGGCGATCACGGCAGCGATTCCGATCAGCTGCAATTCGGCGAATTCGAGCTCTATGATGACCGTGGCGTCAACGTCGTGGCGAGCCATCATGCCGATCGATCGCGTGATGGAGGGGAACTGATCGGCTATCCCGCCTCCGCCGGATACGACCGATTATGGACGGCGGCCAACCTGCACGACGGCGCCACGTCGGGGTCCGCCGGCTGTTGGAAGTCGCCCGCCTGGCAGCCCGTGACCGTAACGGACGTCAACGCTCTGCGTGACCTGTCGACCAGAGTGGACGAGCACGGGAAGTTGCAATGGCAAGTCCCGCCCGGCCGATGGCTGATCCTTCGGTTCATCTGTGCGAATACGGGCGAGAGACTCAAGGTGCCCAGCCCCCTTTCAGATGGTCTGGCGACGGATCATCTGAGTCGAACCGCGACCGCCGGCTATCTCAACCATGTGATCGACCGTTTGAAATCGGGGATCAGCGACCTGCCGAATTCCGCCTTGAACCGTCTCTACCTGGCCAGTTACGAGGTGCGCGGTCCTATCTGGACTCCGGGGATGCTGGACCGTTTCCGGGAATACCGCGGATATGACATGAAGCGGTACCTGCCCGCGTTGGTCGGCAATCAGATTGTCAGTAAGGAAGTGACGGATCGCTTTCTTTACGATTTCCGAAAGACTCTTGGTGATCTACTGGTCGACGCATACTACCGGGAGGCTGTGAATGTGGCGCACCGGGCGGGGCTCGAAGTGGAATCGGAAGCGGGAGGCCCCGGCCCGCCAATCCACCAGGTGCCGGTCGACGCGCTGAAAGCCCTGGGAAGTGTCGATTGCGTGCGAGGCGAGTTCTGGCCAAAACGCCCGGATGCTCAGCACCTGTGGGTCGTGAAGGAAACGGCGTGCGCGGCACACGTCTACGGGAAACGTCGAGTGCGAATGGAGGCGTTTACCAGTATGCATCATTGGCAGGATGGTCCATTTGATCTCAAGCCGTCCGCAGACCGAGCGTTTTGCGAAGGTGCTAACCAGTTCGTCTGGCACACGGCAGCCCATTTGCCTCCGTCGGCCGGAAGACCAGGTTGGGTCTACCTGGCAGGTACTCACCTGAATACGAACCTGGTCTGGTGGCCCATGGCGAAACCGTTTGTCGATTATCTGTCGCGATGCTCCTACATGCTCCAGCGAGGCGTGTTTGTGGGCGACGTCTGCTATTACTACGGTGACCAAGGTTATAACTTTGTCCCTCCAAAACACGTCGATCCATCGCTGGGACCGGGGTTCGATTACGATGTGATCAATCGTGACGCCTTGCTCAACCGTCTCGCCGTCCGAAACGGTCGATTCGTGCTCCCGGACGGACTCAGCTATCGTGTTCTCGTTCTGCCCGATCGCAAGGACATGGATCTGGATGTGCTGATTCGTCTCGAACACCTGGTGCGTGCCGGAGGTGTGATCGTCGGAAGCAGACCCGAGATTGCTAACGGCTTGACCGATTATCCAAGTCGGGATCGACGGGTCCGAGACCTGGCGAATACCGTGTGGGGAAGTAGGCCGGACCGGCCATCGGGAGAGCACCGACTGGGCTCCGGTCGAGTCATTTGGGGAAGATCTGTGCGATCCGTCTTAAAGCAGATGGGGGTCGGGCCCGATTTTCAACTGCAGGATCCAACTCAGGAAGCGGATGTCGACTTCATTCATCGAAGGTCGGACAACGCAGATATTTACTTCGTGAGCAATCGGCTGGACACGGGTATGACGACGGATGTGACGTTTCGTTCGGCGCGAGGAACACCGCAGTTGTGGGATGCGGTTACCGGTGAATCACACGAGTTGCCGGTGTTCCTTCGCACTCCGGAGACGACGCGTCTGACGCTTCACCTTGCGCCACATGGCTCCATCTTCGTTGTCTTTCGCGACGGACCCGACAGACGTGGCGAGCTGCGAGTGACCAATCCAGGTGGCGATCAAGCCAGTCGGCATACGCAGCTCGAACCGAGCGACGATCATCGGCTCAAACTGACCACCCGACGCGGAGGGCGATATTCGGTCGCAACGGGAATGGGCGAAGAGCAGTCGATCGATGTCGCCGAGTTGCCCGAGCCCATCAAAGTGTCGGGACCGTGGAACGTGGAGTTTTCCGGGCTTCAATCACCGGAACCGGTGATACTCGATCGGCTCGTCTCTTGGACCGACAGCGAACAGAACAAGCTGCGACATTTCAGTGGTGTGGCTCATTATGCGACCGATTTCGAGTTGCCCGTCTCATGGCTGGCCGGTGACCGAGGAGCGGTGCTGGACCTCGGCCGATTATGGGCCGTGGGGAAGGTATCCGTAAATGGGAATCAACCGAAAATCCTTTGGGCTCCCCCGTTTCAACTGGATGTGACACGCGATCTTCAACCGGGAAAGAACCATATCAGGATTGACGTTGCCAACACCTGGTCGAACCGGTTGATTGGTGATGCCGACTTGCCGGTGGAATCGCGATCTACGCGGACCAACGTATCCTCGTCCGGAGGAAAACCTTGGAAACAAGTGCCTCTCCGATCTTCGGGCCTTTTCGGTCCGGTTCGACTGTACGCCACGCGATCGGTTTACTTCCCCGATCCCGACCCCGATCGGTAACCGTCGTCGACCAGTAGGTAAAGGCGGCTTGCCTGTACCCGGCGATGATGTGTGACGAGGTAGCGGACCGAGCGGAAACTCCATCGCGAAAGATCAAAAAGATACGAAAGAAATCGGGCAACTTGGCGCACGGGAATACGATAACTCAAAAAGGCAGCAGCGTGTGTTGGACTTCAGTGAGGGGCGGCTCGCACGATCTTTTTGAAAGAGGAGCGTGAAGATGGCGGACAAAATACTCCTTCCGGTGCCCAAGTATGGACAGGCGAACAGCAAGATCTGTTGGTTGGCTTGTTATCAGATGTTGTACGGTTGGAAGTTGATCGATCCGAAGAAAGTATGGGCGCGGGTGAAGAAGGCGGGCCTTTCAACGAGCGAAGGACTCATGGCCAAGGATTGGAGCAAGGCTCGGAAAGCGATGGGCCTTACCAGTTATCGAGTTAGCTACCTGAAGGACGATTTTGACAAGTTCCTGTGGGTGTTCCGCAAACATGGCCCCATGTGGTGTGCCGGCGATTTCCTGCAGAACGGTGGCCATGCGGTAGTCGTCAGCGGGGTCTATTTGTCGGAGCAGAAACTGCGCATTAACGACCCCTACGAGATCTACCAGTACAACTCCTATAATTATCTGACCTACAAGGGCTGGTGCCACAGGATCAAGGACCTTCCCTTTGCCTGCCAGGTCTGGCCGTGAGCGATTTCGGCCCATAAGATGGCTGGTTGACCGACCTGACGTCGCACGTTGGATGAGCAGATGAGCGCGAGGAGACCATGAGCGAAGATCTACTGCAGTTGCCGGAAATCCTCTTGCTGGGTCCGGGGCCGTCCATGGTGCCCGAACCGGTCTATTCCGCACTGAGGTGCCCGACGATTGGTCATCTTGATCCGCGTTTCATCAAGATCATGGATCAGATCAAATCCCAATTGCAAACGGTCATGCGCACCGATAATGAGATGACTCTGCCCATCAGTGGCACTGGGTCGGCCGGGATGGAAACCTGTTTTGTCAACCTTGTGGAACCGGGCGATCGCGTACTTGTTCTGGTGAATGGTGTTTTCGGAAAACGCATGGTGGAAGTTGCGACTCGATTGCACGCCGAAGTGGAGGCGATTGAGTGGCCCTGGGGCGCGGCCGTTTCATTGGACATGGTGGCTGATCGACTGAGCGAACGCGAGTACGATCTGGTTGCCGTCGTGCATGCCGAGACGTCAACCGGCGTGGCGAACCCGGTTGCCGAGATCAGTCGGTTAGTGCGTGACACGGGGGCGCTTCTTCTGGTCGATGCAGTGACCAGTCTCGGGGGAATGCCGGTTGGCATGGACTCCTGGAACTGCGATGCGCTGTATAGCGGAACACAGAAGTGTCTTTCATGCCCGCCCGGTCTGGCACCGGTTAGTTTCGGCCCGCGAGCGGTCGAGAAGATTCAACGCCGCAAGACGAAGGTGTCGAGTTGGTACATGGATACAAATCTGCTGACCGGTTATTGGCAAGGATCGCAACGCTCCTACCACCATACGGCTCCGGTGAACATGTTGTATGCACTGCATGCGGCTCTGCGCCTGACCATTGACGAAGGCCTTGATCGGGTTTTTCAGAGACACGTGGCCGTCCACAGACAGCTAGTCGAAGGGCTTGCCGAGCTAGGATTCGACATGTTTGTCGACGCGGTCAGCCGATTGCCGATGTTAAACGCCGTCAAAATCCCCGAGGGCTTGGATGAAGCGTCCGTGCGCAGCCATTTGCTCTACCGGCACGGTATCGAAATCGGCGCCGGGCTCGGGCCTCTGGCCGGCAAAGTATGGCGGATCGGCCTGATGGGATTCTCCGCTCAACCCGAGAACGTGGTTCGCTTTCTCGACGCGCTGAAGATGACGATGGCCCGAGTCTGATCGGTCCGTCGACGGCAATGCCGTGAACGGCTGCTCTTCATCATAATCTTACTCTTAATCTCGATCCTCTTTTGGCCATCGCGTGCGACGTTAGCATCTTCAACGGTGCGCTATTTGCTTGCTCGAATCAAGTTCGATAACGACTCGATGAGTTGTTCGACGTCCGGACTGGACCGGCCGTGGCTGACAACAGCAATATCAAGACCGCAGTCCACGTTCAGTGAAACTGCCCGTTGAATCGATTCGAGTATCCACGCCATCTCGTTGCCAAACGCACCGCCACCGAGCAGCGTAAGATAGAGACGACGGTTTCCTGTCCGAGCCGCGTTTTCGATCGAGGCACAGATCGTCGCCTCGTAGGCCGCTTCGAGTATTAGCTTTGCGAACCGAGACCATTGTGTCCGTGCATGTTCCGTATAGGCGACCGGCAACGCTGAACAATAAGCTTGCGAGACGACATGAGACGATCCGTCGAGTGTCACCTGAGTGTCAAGATGCAGCCCCACCCGCAGCGCACTCCTCAATTCGTCGCGGCCGGATTCGTCAAATCGAGAGAGTCGATCGTCGACGATTTCCAATCCTTTCTTGGACGGCAACGCATAACCGTTCACCATCTTCCAGAGTCGTTGATTCACATTGCCGAGCCGTTTGCCGATATCGGCGAGGCAGTCGATCTGGTTATGTGACGTCTGACCGGTCGAGGCATTGACTTGTGCGAAGTAGTTGCGGTAGATCGTCCCCGCGCCGGCCGCGATTGCGCAGGCCGGGCCCTGGGTCGGGTCATATTCATAAATACCCACGCCCTCTTCCGGTACAACATGGGGCGAAGTCATCTCAAGCAGGTTGAACTGAGATGCCACCTGGAACATGGCACCGGCATTATCGGCATCGCAGTGAAGAGTCCGAACATCCGAGACGACTTCGCGAACGGACGTCGGTGCCGGACCGATGTGGCTGCCGTGAGCCCGCTCGCGCAGTTCTGCCAGAGTCGGAGTTTCCAGCGTTCCGCAACGCCATTCGCTTTCGTTGATGTTCGAGCGCAGGACGTTTCCGTCAACGGAAAGATGTTCGCGCACTTGATCCGGTG
>CAYNDU010000175.1:0-10000 GCA_964395615.1 uncultured Pirellulaceae bacterium
ACTGCAGATCGAGCAATCGGCGATCGAACTCAGGGAACAACGTGTCGACGACCGCCTGCAGGGGATCGGCAATCTGTTCCTGTAACCGGGTCTTCCGATCCTCCGTGTCAACTCGATTATTAATCAGCTCCTGGCGGACGTCGCGGAACGAAGTCGCCACACCCTGGATCTCCTGTGATGATTTCTGGCTCTGCACGATCGCCTGCTGGGTCCTCAAAACGCGCAGCGAAAGGCTCCGTTCGGCTTTCGTCTTGCCGTCCCCGTCGGGTTCGGCGTCCGGGGCCTCCTTGGATGCATCCTCCGGAGCCAGACCGCGAGGATCGTCCGGGCGACTGTGGATTCGATTAAGCGAATCCCGCAATTGGTTCAGCTCGTCGATGATCTGCTCGAAACGGCGACGCAAGCCGAGTTCCTTGCGGTCGAGTAATGCCAGCAGTTCGTCCGGCGTGACCACTTCGAGCTGATAGCGATCACCGCTGCCGGCGTTCGGCTGGTCACCCAGGTCGCAATGATCGGCCGCCATCACCGTCAAAGACAACTTGTCTTTGGGCAGTAGTTCAAGCGGTTTTTCGGAGTCACTGCGCTGCTCGCGAAAGTCGAGCTGAGCGTCAACTGATCCGTCGGTATCGAGCGAAAACGCGAATCTCCTCGGCTCGCTGTCATTAACAACGACATCGAACCACGCTTCGGCCACGTCGTAGTCGTCCAGGATCTTACCGGTCGCGGGGACGACAACCTGCGGAGTGACCGCCGAACCGATTCCACTGAGTACTGCATCGATCGACGGAGGCTGGTCGGCTACACCGGCGATGAACATTCGAGTGGGAGGATCGGAGGAAACGCCGTCGGTATCGTGCAAGGTCACCTCTAATGTCAGACTTTCGGGAAGCCGGTCGACCACGTACGTAAACGTCCTCCGGTCGGTTGCCGAATCATCCACGTGCACGGTGACTGTCTCGTCGGTCAGCAGGTCGTGGACGTCAACATGTGTCAGGTCCTTGTTGGTTTTTGCATGAAGCGTAACGCGCGTGCCGATCGGCAACTGAGTCCCGCTTGCCAAGGGAACCGTTCGAGGAAGCCAGAGTGAGAGTCGCTCGTTGACCATGTAGGAAGGAAAGACGCACTCGAGCTGAGTGTCGACGACGGTCGGATTCGGCACGACGGTCAGGCGATAATCGCGCACACGGTGGTCGTTGCCTCGAACGTCAAACGAAATGGTCGACAGGATCCCGTGGAACGGCTTGCCGTCAAATGCATACAGCTGGTAGTCGTCCTGAATCCGCCCCAGCTTCTGCATATTGACCTGGCCCCGTTCATCTCCGTCCGTATCGTAATAGACCGTACAGTATTCCGGAACGACCTTCGTGGCATCAGCGCGAACTTTGAGCAGCACGCTCGCCCCCTTGGCCACCTTGATATCGTGCCGCCGGCCAAATCGCTGCAACTCGGACAGCGTCACCGCTCCATCGATGGGCGATGTGTGTTGCACCTGGACCCCGACCACCTCGATGTGTGTGCTGCGCGGCCACGGAACGTCGGCAAGTAAGTAAAGTCGATTCACCCACGTTTCCAACGCGTCGCGATTCAGCGCGTACATGCCGGCAATCGAGCCGACGAGCACCAAGGCAACAATGGCCTTTCCGGCCAATGGGGCAACGCGAAAGACCTCGCCAACGCGAAGATTCCCGCTCAACGCCTGAGCGGTCCGGCTGGTCTGGGCCAACATTTCGGGATTGAATTGGCGAGCATGCTCGGGCTGTTCGGCCATTTCAACAGCCGTAACCAGTTCGTCATGGAAGTGTCCAAAGCGTCGTTCCAGCAGGATGGCCAGGCTGTGGTCCGGCAGGCGCCGAAACGCTCGACGCCCAATCCAACGATAAAGGACATAGGCCAGGACCGCCGCGATCACTCCCAGCAGCAACATCCGGGCCACTCTCGGCATCTCGCTCGCCCCAACCAGGACGGGCAGATAGTCAATCGCCAACCCGATCCAAAAGGTAAGACCGATCCAGACGACGGCCAGCGACAGGCCGTCGAGCCAGACGTAGAGACGGATCCGATGACGGAGTCGTCGCAAGAGCGATCGCGTCTCTCGGCCGATGGTAATGGGTTGTGTCTCGGTCGCCATATTAAAGAACCAATCTTTGTCGCTCGACGGCAGCCAAACATCCAGTCGAAGCCTGCCTGATCAGGCAGTCCGGCCGCCAGGCCGCCGCCCCGTGTTTTCTCAATTCTTTCGATTGTCCGATTTCGATCAAGCCAATTTACTGAGCCGCCGCGCCAGCCACTCGAGGCAGAGCGCGCCGCAGATCAGAGCCATCAACCAGCCGAGCAGATGCAGATCGAATCGTGCGTCGACCGATTCCGGCAGGTAAACCACCTGGTCCTGAGGCTCAACGGCCTTCACCAGCGACGTTCGACTCGCCCCACCACCTTGCATCGCTGCCGGCAGCCCGATGAAATACTGACCGGTTGTCTTTTGAGTCATTTCTTTCAGGACGGCGTCGTTGCGCTGCGGGTGCTCGATTTCCAGAGCGGGGACCCGCACACGTACTTCGGCGGTCAGTAGTTCCTCATCAGCACTCTGCGGTGGAGACAATTCGATCCGATAATCGCCTTCCATCACGGCCGTAAACTGTGTTTCATACATGCCTCGGCGCGCCGCGTCTTCGATTCGACGAAGAATGACGGGCGTGCTCCTCCCGTCGGGCGTGATCAAGTTGGCCGAAACTTGCTCTACCGTCATCGGTTGGTGCTGCGCGTCGTTCAAGACGGCTCGGATGGTCACGTAGTCGCCCAGCAGGCAACGGTCCTTATCGACCAGCAGAATGCCTCGACTCGAATCGCGCAAAAGGCGTCCCTGGGACACCCACCGCATCAGCTTCGTGTAATAGGTTTCGAAATAGGAGGGTTCCAGTGCACGCAACCTCCACATCTCCCCGCTGGCCTGAAAGAAGACCCGACCCGCCCCATAAAAATGCGCGGCCGCATAGATCGGCAATTCGCCGTCGATCGACGTCTCCGGGTTGGCGAAACGAGCGAAGACGCGGGCCCCAGGTTTTGGATCCTTGACGGCGTAATAGCCGAATACGCCGGGAAACGTCCCCCAGGTCGATTCGCTATCGAGGGCATCATCTTCGAGCCACAGGAACTCGGCATCCCGCCCATCACGTGTGAAGTCCAGCGGCCAGGACGATTCGCCACCAAACCGGCCAAGGCTCAAGTTCGGCGATCCTTGTGTATAGAAAGCAACTGGGTAGATTGCCTTGATCGTGTCAATCCGAGGATCGCGACCTCGGCGCCTTCCGGCCCATTCCGGCGTGAAAACCGGGCCGGCGACCACGATCAGGCCGCCCGCCTGCTCGGCGACCCAGCGCTCGAGCAAATCGGTTTGAATTTCATCAAGTTGTTCCCAATCGGGATCGAAGGCGATGATCGCGTCGTACTGAAATAACTCGTCGGCCAGTTGTGGAAACTCGAACAACACGTCATCCGCTTCTTGCGACATGCCCGGCGCACCCGATTGCAGGAGCACATCGAGTGTCACATCCTGGTCACGGTATAGCTGATTACGAAGGAACCGAAACTCGCGCATCGGTCCGCCGGCGAACAGCAGAACATGCGTCTTTCGCTCGACCACTTTGACACGAGCCGTCTTGCTGTTGTCACGCTCTTCGATGTCCTTGTCCGGTGGATCCACTTCCAGTCGGTACCGCCGGTTACCGGTCTCCTCCGGCGTCACCTCGAACTTGACCGTAAGGATGTCACCATCGTCCGGCAGCCGCACCGACTGTTCCTCTTCAAACACTTCGTTCGTCTCTCCGGGTGCCGGTTCCGGAACATCGGCCGGCGCCGACGAGAGGGTCAGCTTGACCAGACGACCGCTCAACCCGTACGCCTGAACGTAACCGGTCAAATTGAACTTGTCCCCAGGGTAAACTCGCTTGGGAGCCTCGAGGTCGACCACGCGGGCATTGACGGGCTGGCGGTCGCTGCCCAGTCCGACCGCGAAGATCGGGATGCCCGCGGCCTGCGCGCCGGCCGTGGCAATCTCGGGAGCGATTCCGGCGTTGTTCTGCCCATCCGTGATCAGGATCAGCGCGGCGATCGGACCGCCCCGCTCGCGTGTCACGATCGCTCGCACCGCGTCCCCCAATCGAGTCTTCGTGCCGCGAGCCGTCAATTCCTCCTGCCAGGCGATGTCCGACGGCTCAGGGGCCGAAGGTTCGGTCGCCGACGGCTCAGGCTGCCGGTCGCTGTCTTCCAACGACTTGCGAACCTGGGCGGCCAGATCGGGAGTCTCGAGGCCAATCAACGCCCGGAACGAGAAGCCCGGCGCACGTAAATCAGCCGTGGCAAAAGTGACCAACGCCGCAACCAGCGTCACCACTCCCGCGAACAATGTGAGCGAAGCGAACGGGCTCTCCGGGCCACGGCCAACGACCACGAACGTAGCCAGAAGGATGACCGAAAGGGCGGCCAATCCGAGCGCCACGTTGGCCGTGCGCCGGGCGGTGCCGAGTGCCTGTCGTTTTTGCTCGACCGCCCGCGCGATCTTCTCGCCCGCGGCAACTTGATGCTTCTCGCGGCCAAAGAACGCGATCTGGGAGGGTTCGTCCGCTTCATCGAAACGGTAAACCGCCACTTCATGCCGTTCGCGCAGCTGTTGCAAGAAAGCCCCATCTCGCAGCCGATCGACCACCTGCTCCATACGGCTCGGCCCGCGATCGCCCGAATTCAACGCGTCATCCCGCAGCCCCATGCTCTGGCTGGTATCAACCAACAGAATCGCTCGCGACGGTTTGATTTCGCGGTCTTCGGTCCGCTTCTCCAAATCCAGAAAGAAAAACAGGATTCCCGCCAGCGCAACAAGGCGGAGCAGGATCAAGGTCCACCGGATGCCTCGACTCAGATCGACACCGTCGCGAAAATAGACCACGAACACATACACCAAACCCGCGCCGCAAACACCAGCCAGCACTAACCAATGCCACCATTCCGACATGGCATGCAGTCGGGACAACTGATAGTACGTGTGGCTGGTTGTTTCGGCCAGCATTTGCCAGTCAGGTATCAACGTCTTGCTCCTCGAGCCGGTTCCGCTCTACGAGCCGGGTGAAAACTGGTGATATAGGCGACGACTTGTTCCGCAAACAGCAGGAGAACCAGCAAAACCAATAGCAACATGCTCTGGTTGAAGCCGGCCTGTTCAAACACGCTCGACTCGTACTGATCCACAAAACGCAGGTCCACGTTGACCGGGTCCAGCTTGGACAGCAGCGTGGCCGTGACCGTCTGACCCAGGTCGCCCTCGCGGGCGTCAACATTGACGGCGAAACGACGAGCATCGAGAGTACCGTCGACCTGGTTGAGCCACATTTCGTAGACGCCACTCCGCTCAGTCTCGTCCGCGGCCAACTCGGCCACAAAGACACGTGAATCGGTCGCCTGCTTGCGAGCCGGTCGCTCTCGAATCACCGGGGCCGCCGGATTGCGGCTCGGGGCAAAGATCTTAACGTCCTGGCGGTAGGTCTCTCCATCGAGTCGCAAATCGATCGAGTCACCCACGAGGTAGGAGACGTCGGTACGATGGCGCGAACCGAGGTACGACTGCAGTCGGAGCGACAGAAGGACGCCCGGACCAAGCGCGATATCGTTCCAATACGGTGCGTAACTGGTCAGAAAGGCGATCACACGCCCATCTCCCAGGCTCTTTTCCAGCACCAACGGAGCGCGGTTTCTGAGCCTCGCCACCACGCGCACCGTCGAATCGGTCGGCGGAGTCCAGCCTCGAGGCGCCTGAAGGTAATGTTCCACGTGGACCATGCGGACAATCGGATTTTGCCCCTGGACCAGTTCTCGAAAGACGGGGTGGCCCGGAATCTCGACGATGACGTCCGGCGCATCGTCCAACGGGTCGGGTTCCAAGAACTCGTCACGGTCCAACTCGACGGGAAACAGGCCCTGGCCGTTTCCGACCAGCCGCTGGTTGTAAAAATCCCGATTCACTTGCGGACCGACGAACCAGGCCAGGCCGCCGCCCGCCTTCACGTACGATTCCAGGTTCGTCACGGCCCGGTCATCCATGCGCCCGACGTCCATCAAATAGATGGCCGAATAGATGTCCAACGCATCGGCGGAAATATCTCTCAAGAAGGCCGTATCACGCACGTCGGCCCGCACACCCGTTCGAGCACGCTGACCCGGATCGAATATCGCTCCGGCATAAAATGCGTTTCGCTGGTCCGGGTCCCCGTCGATAACCAACACCTGCTCGGCCTGAGGAAAATCAACCACGCACCACCGCCGGTTGTCCGCGGGGACCGCGTCCTCCGGTAGCGCCGCTTCCACAATGTGCCGTCCAGCTTCCGGAAAGTAGACCTGGACGCGGGCCGTGACCGTGCGCCCCGGTTCAATCCGATCGATCTGCAGCACCGGCAAACGATCCGGCTTGCCCTTCGGCTGGCCGGACGACTGCGATTCGGATGCAAAGAACTGCGTGCGAACCTTGAGCGGAATCTTCTCCTGTGCCTGGTCACCATAGTTAGTGACCGAGACGTTGACAAAAAGAGGAACACCGGCGGCTCGCGTCTCCTCGGCCGGCGCGATCCGTGTAATCGCAAGGTTACCACGCCGAGTCCGTACACAATTGACAAGGTGCAACTCCGCTCCGTCCTGTTCCATGTCGCCCAGAAGCTGGCGAAGTTCGCCCGGCGCGTCCCACTCCTTTTTCCGAAAATCCGAGACCAGGTAGAGACGCCGGTTCTCATTTTTCTGTTGGCGCATGAGGCGTCGAGCAACTCGCAGGGCAGCCTCAGGACCGACGCTCAACTGCGTCACCTCCATGGACCGTCGAGCTTCCTCGAGCCGGACGGCGAACGCGGTGTCCACCATCTCGGCATTGAGTTCCGCGACCTGGGGCAGTTGGGCCGCGTCGGCGTCGATGTTCGCCGCGGCCGCCGCTCGCGAAAAGCGAATCAGCGTGAAGCGTTGAGGCAGTTCCTGCTGGGCCGCCGTCGCAGCCAGCTGACGGACAAAGTCCAACCCTCGATCAAAAGCCGTGCTGCCACCGGCCCGGTCGCTCATCGAAAAACTATCGTCGACCAGTACGTAATGGTGAGTCAGCGTATTTCCAAAAAAGCCCTCGTATCGACGCTGAGTGACCAGCTGAGCGAGCATGGCGACAATCAGTACCATGGCGGCGATCCGCATGAGTAACAACAAGAGCTGCTTCAGCCAGATCCACTTGCGGTGCCGCTTGTAACTCTGCAGCAAGAAATCCATCGCCGCCCACCGAACGCGACGGTGGCGCATCATATTGATCAAGTGGATCAAAATCGGCGCCAGTCCCAAGAGGAAACCGGCGGTCAGTGCGGGATATAAGAACTGCATGCGTTCGGTTCGTGACCTATCAAGTGCGTGGATGTCGCCCCAACCGAAGGCTGAGGAACGTGGCGAGAGCTGCGTCGAGCGGTTGGCTCGTGCGAATGAGCGCGTAATCGACCGCGTTCCGCGCACATTGCCGTCGCATCTCTTCCAGGAATTCGTTGAGCGCTGCCAGGTACCCTTCGCGCAGAGCTCGTGGGTTACAGTTAAGCGTGTCGATCGACTCCAGACCCTCAAAACGCGTCGGGCCGGCGAATGGAAAATCAAGCTCGTCGTCGTCCATGACATGCAATACGATGACGTCATGGCCGCGCTGCCGAAGCAATTTCAACCCGCGCAACGTGCCCTCGCGATCCGCCAGCAGGTCGGAAATGACAACCATCATGCCGCGCCGCGGTAACGTCTCCGCCACCTTGCGAAACAGGCCATACATGTCGGTCTTGTCCTGAGGCCGACTGACGTCGAGTGACTCGACGACCGAATTCAAGTGGTTGCGTTTGCTGCGGATCGGAACCTGAACCCGGATCTTCTCGTCAAAGGAGATACAACCGACCGCGTCGTTCTGCTTCAGAATCAAGTAGGCCAGGCAGGCAGCCAGCGTGCATCCGTACTCGTACTTGTTCAGCGGCCCCTCTCCATAGCTCATGCTGTGCGAGACATCCACCAACAGCGTGCAACGCAGGTTGGTGTCCTCCTCGAACTGCTTCACGTAGACCCGGTCCTGGCGGGCCCAGACCTTCCAGTCGACGTGACGCAAATCGTCGCCCGGCACGTATTCGCGATGCTGTAGAAACTCGACCGACTGGCCAAAATACGGACTGCGATGCATCCCCGATAGAAATCCTTCGACGATGTGCCGCGCCCGCAGTTCCAGTCGAGCGATTCGCTTGATCGCTTCAGGATGCAAAAATCTTCTTGAATCGGGCATCGCTCGTCAGTTCATCTTCCTTTGTGGGAGTACTCGCTACCAATCGCTGAATGATACTGTCCGCGGTGACCCCTTCGCTCTCTGCCGCGAAATTCACCACCATGCGGTGCCGCAGGACCGGCTGAGCCAACGCCTGAATGTCGTCCGTCGATACGTGCGTTCGACCATGCAACAACGCACGCGCCTTGCCCCCAACGATTAAGAACTGGACCGCTCGTGGACCCGCCCCCCACGAAACCATGTCCTGCACGAAATCAGGCACGCCCGGGTTCCCAACCCGTGTCTGACGTACCAGCGAAAGTGCATATCGAATCACATGGTCCGTCACCGGTACCTCGCGCACCGTTCGCTGCAAATCCAGTATCTCTTCCGCCGTTAATACCGGCTGGACACTGTCCGTCTGCAATGTCGTCGTCCGCCGAGCAATTTCAAATTCGTCGGCGAAGTTCGGATAGTCGACGTAGACCTTGAACATGAACCGGTCCTGCTGAGCCTCGGGCAACGGGTACGTCCCTTCCTGCTCGATCGGGTTCTGCGTCGCTAATACGAAAAACGGGTCCGATAACGGGTGCCGTACCCGACCCACCGTCACCTGCCGCTCCTGCATCGCCTCCAATAATGCCGCCTGCGTCTTCGGCGGCGTTCGATTCACCTCGTCCGCCAGAATCGTGTGCGAAAATAACGGACCCTCCAGAAAACGACGCTCCCGAGCACCCGTCGCGCGGTTCTCCTCGATAATCTCCGTCCCCGTGATGTCAGCAGGCATCAAGTCGGGAGTGAACTGAATTCGACTAAATGACAAGTTTAACGTGCGGGATAACGTGCTGATCATCAACGTCTTGGCCAAGCCGGGGACGCCTTCCAATAAACAGTGACCCCGACTGAACAAAGAGATCAGTAACTCCTCGATCACCTGCTGCTGGCCAACAATCACTTGAGATAACTGACCCAGAATCTTCTCTCGGGCTTCACCCAGTTTGCGAATGGCGGCCGAATCAACGTGGCCGCCCTCAGATGCGTGGCTCGTCATGCAGGGTTCCTTCACGTAGCTCGCTTCAGTCGAGTAAATGGGCTCCAGGGCCGAGCGACAACTCCGACGCCCAACAGGGCCTCATTTGGGTCCAAAAAAATCGACGCTCGACCAATACCCGCTCGGGCCGATCGCCGAACCAGAGACTTGACGTAAGTGCCAGTTTGATCGGACGTTGTTCATTTGCCAACCAATTTGAGCGGGCTGACCGGCATCCACCCCCTCCTACGAAGGGTGCGCAACCCTCAAACGCGATCCGCTCGACGGAATTGCCGAGCATTCAGCCCCATGACATCGGGCCCGATCCGCCCGTCGCTCCGACCTTCTAATGCATAAGAATAGGTTCACAATGGCCTCCTGCACAATCATCCGGACGGCAAAACGGGCATTTTGCCCGGCAATTCAGCCTCGTTGCCACGGGCAGCTTGCCCGTGGTAGGAGCTGCAAAACGGCGAACCATTGGAAAATCGCTCGAGCAGGGCACGGGAGAATCCGTCTCCTACGGGCAAAGCTGCCCGTAGGTACGGGAACACGGGCACCCGTCGTTGCCACGGGCAGCTTGCCCGTGGTAGGCACTGCAAGACGGCGAACCATTGGAATATCGAGGTAAAGGGGTCAGGAGTCAATTGTGCGAAGCACCCTACGGGCCGTTCCGG
>CAYNDU010000176.1:0-9945 GCA_964395615.1 uncultured Pirellulaceae bacterium
GCAATTGACTCCTGACCCCTTTACCTCCGTCGGGCAGCTGGCCGTTTCAGCTGACCTTGCCCGGCCAATTCCCGGCGTGGTAGACTCGCCGCCCCAGAAAAACCGAGGAAACGGCAGGTTCTCTACCCCCCGTATATACGGCTTTAAGGGAGAATCCGGGCGAATACAACGGCTCTTGAAGCAGTCGGTTGTGTCGGGCGGAGGGCGGCCGAGTTTCGAAAGGCAGGCACAGATCACGGACAGTGGTCGAGAGAGACGGATTGTGCGGTTTGAGGCGAGTGGCGGCAAATAGGAAAACGGCGAAAGCTGTATCTTCAACACTCAGAAAGGCTTGATTCGAAAACTGACCCTTTTAGAATGGCCTTTAGGGTTCGGTTTTCGCAATGGCCATGGAAGGGTAGGCAAGTTATGCGAATTGCGGCATTCGGACTGCTCGCGTCGGCGGTCATCGTGACAGCCGGCTTGGTCTTGGTAACGGACCCGGTCGTATGGGGACAACAGCCAACCGGAACTCCGGTGGCGCCCGAACTTCCAGCACGGTTACCGGTCGCGTCGGCAGGCGACCTGATGGCGTTCTCGGCCGAAACGTCGGAAGGTCCCTCTCAGGTGATCCTGATTGACGCGGCGGCCAAGTCGATGTGTGTGTATCACGTGGATCGCGCGACGGGAAAGATCGCGTTAAAGAGTGTTCGGAAGTTCCAGTGGGACTTTTTGATAGAGGAGTTTAACGGCGTACGCCCGTTACCTCGAGAGATTCAGGCGTTATTGGAGCAGCGTTGAGCGAGCGGTTCAGCGCTGGGTGCTCCGGATGACGCCGTCGGCAGGCCGTAATCAAGTTCATGGCAAGTCGTTCGCTCAATTGGAGCCCATAAACCAATGGCAGGTAAATTCATCGAACTGAAGCAAGCGGCCGAACAGCTCGGCCTGACCCCGGAACGGCTGCTCGAGATGCGCGACGCGGGCGACGCGCACGGATACCGTGACGGGAAGAGCTGGAAATTCAAGGCCGAAGAAATCGATCGGCTCGCTGAATCCCTGGCAGCTGAAGGATCGAGCAGCAATGGCGCATCGGACTCCGCGCCGCTCTCGGGCGATGACCTGGACGGACTGCTCGACGTGAAGCTGGGTGACGATGCGGACGAGGACCTGGAAAGCTCGTCGATTCTTATCAGCGAAGACGGTTCTGGGGATGAAGACGAGGAGAGTTCATCTAGCACGGTAATCGGCAAGGACGACGAGGCATCGGAAGAGGGAAGCGACTTGAAGCTGGCGGCAGACAGTGTCGTCGACGGCGACAGTGGCATCTCGCTGGTTCCTGAATCGGGATTAGGGAGTGACGTTGAGTTGGTGGCTGACGGTGGCGACGAGGACGAGTTGCAACTGGCCGACGACGAGGATCTGAGCGACGAGCTCAAGTTGAGCGACGAATTGGACTTTGAGTCGGACGATGCACTGATGCTGGGCGAGGACAGCGGTTTCTCGATGGGCAGTGACGACGAACAGGTGCTGGACGGATCGAGCGGCGAGTTGGATATTGCCTCGAGCGATAGTGGCATCAACGTTGGGAGCCCGTCGGACAGCGGATTGCTGCTGGAGGATTCCGCCGGCGGCGAAGTCCTGGAGTTGCCCGAGGACGACGAGATGGTCTCAATGGACAACGAGGTTGAGCCCTTGTCCGAAGATTCAACGCAATTACCCCAGGACGAGGAATTCCTGTTGTCACCGTCCGGGGACCTGTTGGGTGAAGAATCGTCAGACAGCGGGTCTCAGGTCATCGCATTGGAGGATTCCGGGTCGTTCGAGGACGAACAAGGCATTGAACTGGGCGACAGTGCCGAGCCCGTGCTGGTGGCCGACGACTCGGACGCGTTGGAGAGCCAACTTGAGGCGTTTGACGGGGCGGCCGTCGAGAGCGGCGCCGTACCCATGGGCGCGGTCGGACTTCCTGAGGCTCCCTATTCCATCTGGAATATTCTTGCCCTTCTGTCGGTTGTGGCCCTGCTGGGCGTGACCGGGATGTTGATGTCGGACATCGTGCGCAACATGTGGGCCTGGAGCGGCGACTCGTCGGTTGCCAGTGGTCTTGCGAATTCGATTGTCGACATGCTGGGCATGAAGTAGGCCTGCCTTCCGTCAACCAGCCGAGGCTGGTGTCGCGCAAGGACACGGAATTTGGACCGGCCGAGGAACGCTCGCACAGTCGGTTTGTTCGAACGCGTCGCGTTCTCGCGGCGGACACAGCGGCTTCGAATGTTCCTGGCTGCGAATGGTCCTGGCTGCGAATGGCCCTGGAACGCAGTCCATTCTGAAGAACGCGGTTCGGGCGAACGGCTCCATTCGCTTCCGCGGTTCCCGGCCCTCTCACTCGCAACACGGTGGCTCCCGGCCCACGTGCAGTTTCCCTCCACGGCCTTGCCGTACCTGCCCGGCTGACCGGGCAGGCGATCTTGCAAAGAGGGCCGGTTTTTCAAAGTTTCTCTGGCGGTCCGCGACCGCCGGCCGGGTGGAAAAATCGGCGGGATGGCGTTCCGTTCTACCCCCAATAAGGACCGGTCGTTCGACAATCGTGGATCGACTCATCCCCGGCCCGCAAAACGGGTAGTCGATTTTGGGAATGTTGTTCTATAATCAATCGGAAGGCGGTTGTAGGCTATCGATCCCAAGCCGTCTCGGGAATCGTCTGGAATCCGCGGTGCGAGCGGGCTGGCGTCCCAGAGACAGAAAACGCCTACCTTCGGGGTCCCTGGGGCTGTATATTGCCCGTCCTGTTAGCGAGCCAAGAGAATTGCCCGAATCGACCGGTCATCGGGGCTGCCCTGCCAGGGTGCACGGCACGGGACCCGAGCACGAGAACGAACCGAGCGAGGTTTGCCGACCAGTTGGCGCCACCGGGCCATCTAACGAAGCGGTAGAAAGCTGTTGGAGTCTGAACGATGCACGACGAATGCCCGCGGCACAAGAAACCAGGTGCCGGTCACCATTGTTGGATAATGATCGTTGGATGGATGATGGGCATCGCCGGATGCAGTTTCGAGGACCCGGTCGAGCATTATCAGATTCCGAAAGAGGCCTCGGTTTACGCTGAAAACCACGTGGAGGCGAGTGAAAGCTCGGAAATGCAAGCCGAAGGAGCCCCGACAGGACGAGGTACGATGCTCGGTGCTGCGTCGGACGCGACCGACATCCAGTTCACACGTCCCGAAGGCTGGCGGTCGGCGGCGCCCGATAGTTTCAGTTTACTGGCGCTGGAAGCTGAGAGCGACGGGCAAACCGCTCGCATCACGGTGTCGCGACTGCCCGGCAGTTCCGGGGGACTGGCAGCCAACGTCACTCGCTGGTGCCGACAGGCCGGCGCCGCACCCTGGACATCGGACGACCTGAACAAACGGGCTCAACCAATGACGGTCAGTCGAATCGACGGTTCCTATCTGCGGATTGAGGGGCAACCTTCCGGCGACGGCGAGACAACGGCCATCGATGGATGGATCGGGACACACCAGGGCTTCACGTGGTTCGTGAAGATCAAGGGGAATGTCAGCCTGGTGCGAGCAGAGCGCGAGACATTCCAGACGTTCATGAAATCATTGCAATTCCCCCTCCAGTAATGGAGTCTCCCAATGGCAGGTGAAACGAGTGCCACCGCTTCGGTAGCGGCCAACCTTGGTATGCGCACATCGACACGAAGTTCAGCGGACACCAGGCACTTGATCAGGAAAATCCTGACTCCCGTGGCATCGTTGCGACTTACGGTCGCTCTGTTCGCCATGTCGATCGTTATCGTCTTTATCGGCACGCTGGCACAGACCGAGAAAGACATCTGGCAGGTTGTCCACGACTATTTCCGCATGGATTTGTCGAGTCCCAGGTCCGCGTTGGCGACGGCATTTGCCTGGATTGACTTTCGCATCTTCTTTCCCGAGCCGTTTTTCCCGAACATGACGCGCATTCCGTGGGGATACGGATTCTGGTTCCCGAGCGGTTGGTTGATTGGACTGGTCATGTTTGCCAATTTGACGGCCGCCCATATGATCCGGTTCCGCATGCAGGCCAAGGGATCGCGCCGGCTCACCGGGATAGTGGTCACGGCGCTCGGGGCCCTGCTCCTGGTGGTCGTCGTGGCAGCCGGATCACGCCAGACGGCCGAGCGGTTGCCTCTGTTCGCCGACTGGCCCAGCCTACGGATTCTCTGGTTGCTGACGCAATGCACGGCTGTCAGCGTCGTCCTACTGGCTGGCTGCGGCATCTTGTTTCACCGCCGTGCGGGCATCGTTTTGCTACATGCCGGGGTCGGCTTGTTGATGTTGGGCGAATTGCTCGTCGGGGTTTTTGCCGTGGAAGGGCAGATGCAAATCACCGAAGGTCGAACGGTCAATTACGTCCTGGACACTCGAACCGTCGAGCTGGCCTTCGTCGACACTTCGGATCCGGACGTCGATGACGTCGTGGTGATTCCCGAATCGCGTCTGCAAAATGGAGTGACGATTTCCGACTCCCATCTCCCGTTCGATGTCGAGGTGCTTCGGTCGATGAAGAACTCGCGGCTCCGATCAGTGAACGCCGGCGAGGAGAACCTGGCCACTTCGGGCAACGGGCTGAAAGAAGTAGCGGAAGAACTGGCTCCGATCGGCGGGACCGACGTGCAAAACCGCTCGAATCAACCGTCCGTCTATGTTCGGCTGGTCGACAAGGAGTCCAAGAGTCCGCAGGCGTCCTACCTGGTCAGTCTGCACCAGTGGATGCAGGGGCGTCGCGAGCGGATCCAGGTAGGCGATAAGCGGCTCACCATGGAGCTCAGGTACAAGCACATGTACAAGCCGTATTCGATGCATTTGATCGACGTCAAAATGGACCGTTACATGGGTACGCAAACGGCCAAAGGGTATGCATCGGAACTGCGGCTCGTCGAATCCGATCGCAACGTCGATCGAAAAGTACGAATCTGGATGAATAACCCGCTCCGCTTTTCTGGAGCCACGTTTTACCAGTCGAATTACGGTCGGGACGCGGCCACTGGCAAGGAGTATACGGGCCTGCAAGTCGTCACGAACACGGGCTGGAGGATTCCGTACGTAGCCTGCATGATGGTCACGGTCGGGATGTTCGCCCAGTTCTGGCTTGTGCTGACGCGGTTTCTCAAGCGACGCGATGAGAACCGGCTGTGGCCGGAAGAAGCGACGGCTGCCATAGGCTCCGAACGGCAGGCCGATCGATCGGCGTCGAAGCGGAAAAGGCAGCATGAGCGGCCCGATGAACCGGACGAAGTCTCCAGTCGCTGGCATCGGATGGTGCCGATCGCCGTGGTCCTATTCTGCGGACTCTGGTTGGGCAGCAAGGCGCGCCTCCCGAATGCTGCGCCGGACGAAATGGACATCTACGCGTTTGGCCAGTTGCCGGTAGTGTATGAAGGGCGAATCAAGCCGTTTGACACGTTGGCCCGAAACAGTCTGCGAATCATCTCCGACAAGCAAACGTTCAAGAACCGCAACGAGAAGAAATACTCGGCCGCGCGTTGGCTGCTGGATGTCATTACCAACTCGAAGGCGGCCCTCGATCACCCGGTGATCCGCATCCAGAACCCAGAACTGCTCGATTCGCTTGGCCTTAAACCGCGCAAGGGATTTCGTTACGCGATCAATGAATTCATCGACAGCCTGGCCGACTTTGACGAACAGGTTCGCCGAGCTCGCATGATCGCCCCGAAGGAACGCGGCCTGTTCGAACGCAAGGTCATGGAGCTCGACCAACGCTTGAATCTCTACATGATGTTACGAGAAGCGTTCCGCGTCCCTCGTCTGCGACCCGAACATACTCAAGAGGATCTGGCAGCCGAATCGAGTCGCCGCCAGGCGCAATCGGGAAGCACTCTGCCGTTGGCGATTCCGCCCGGTGATGGTTCGTCCGATTGGAAGCCCTATTCATACGCCATCTTCGACGCCATTGCCAAACGGTTAGTCGGACAGCCGACCGATCCGGCGGCGACGCACATGGCGGGAATCCTCAACGCCTACAGCCACGGCCAGGCTGAGGAATTCAATACGGCGATCGCAGAATATCACGAGTTCCTGGTCGACGCGCGGCCCGGTAAATGGAGCCAGGCAAAGACGAATTTTGAGTCGTTCTTTAATCACTTTTCGCCCACGTTCTACGCGATGATTCTCTACCTGTTCGGGTTCCTCCTGGTCTGTTTTTCCTGGCTTGGGTGGAGCGGGCCGCTGAACCGGGCAAGTACCTGGCTGATCCTCTTTACGTTGGCCGTTCATACCCTCGCCCTCTGTGGCCGCATGTACATCTCCGGCCGACCCCCCGTCACCAACCTCTACTCGTCAGCCATTTTTGTCGGTTGGGGTTGCGTAATTCTCGGTCTGATTCTTGAACGGGTCTACAAGAACGGCGTGGGCAATGTGATCGCCGCAGTTAGTGGATTTGCCGCTCTGCTGATCGCCTTCCTGTTGACCACCGCCGTGACCACTTTCAAGGGAGATTCGTTCACCGTGCTGGTTGCCGTGCTCGACACGCAGTTCTGGCTGGCCACGCACGTGACCTGTATCGCCCTTGGCTACAGCACCACATTCGTTGCCGGACTGCTCGGAGTTACTTATGTGTTGCGCGGCGTGCTGACTCCCTCTCTTTCGCCCCGCGTCTCCAAAGAAATCGGCCGAATGATCTATGGCACACTCTGCTTTGCGATCTTCTTTAGCTTCTTTGGAACCGTCCTCGGCGGACTCTGGGCCGATGATTCCTGGGGCCGATTCTGGGGATGGGATCCGAAAGAGAATGGTGCGCTGATCATCGTGCTCTGGAATGCCCTCATCCTGCACGCCTCCTTCGCTCGGATCGTGCGAGAACGGGGCCTGGCCGTGCTCGCGATCGTCGGCAATATCGTGACCTGCTGGTCCTGGTTCGGCGTCAACGAATTGCGGGTCGGGCTACACTCCTACGGATTCACCGAGGGCGTGCTGCTGGTCCTTGGACTGATTGTCCTGGCTCAGCTGATGCTGATCGGAATCGGGCTCATGCCCAAAGAACTCTGGTGGAGCAATCGGCGTCAAACCAAAGCGACTCGGGAGGATCGGTAACCGGTCGACGCGATCACTCGACGATCAGTCGAAGCGGATGGTGGGTCTGTCGCGCCGTCCCGGCCGGTGGCGGCATGACCTCAGGCAACGGCAACAACCTGACCAGCGCCGCGGTTTCCCTCGTTGCCGGTACCTGTACCGTGCTCTGCGGGACCAGCAATTCGATGAGTCTCACGGCCGACAGCGGCATGCTGTCGGTTTCGACGAGCAGCGGGCCGCGTTGATCCGCCAGGATCACGTTCGGACGATTACCGCATGCGGTAAACCTCAAGCCGGTTCGGTCCAGCGAGAAGCTTAATCCCAACTGCCCATACCGGACCAGTAGCCCTTGATCGGCGCGTCCTACCGGGGCCAGACCCAGGGCGTCCTCGGCTGCCGCGAGCAGTGACCGGCTGATAACACCTCCCGGCACCTGCAAGTCTCCAGAGATCTTCGACAGCCGTCCGCCAAGCAGTTCGGCTTCGCGCACCGTTACCCGGGCGTTGCCACTTAGCTTGTGCGGAAAATTCTGAGTCACCAGATGGTCCAGGCTCACGTCGGTCAATTCGCCCCGAAACTGGTGATGCCATGCCCGGTTCTGGTGTTCGGCCCACCAGGAGCCACAAAACGCCGCGTCGGGGCCGAGTTGAGCGGCGGCGGACCAGCCGACGGCTACCAGATCGCAGGGCAGGGGAGTCGGTCCGGTGTGAAGCTCCCATCCGGTTTCCGCCGGGTGGATCTGGCGGTTGCGAACGATCCGCAATCGATACGGCTCGGCCGCCGGACTGCCGGCCATGCGGAACTGAATCAACCACTGCGTACCAGCCGCGTCGGCTACGTTTTCGAAATGAAGGCCCTCGACGGAAAGGGTTCGCTCGCCATTTGCGAGCGCCAACGTGGATGCTTCGAGCCTCACCGTCCGGCGCGCCGCGGGGGGCCGGGTCAACAGACGCTCGTGCGCAATACCCCAAAGACGATTTAGATGCTCAATGCAAATCTCAGGTTGAAAAACCGTGACTTCAAGGCCCGTTCGCGTCGACACAACCACCAGGGAACGCATGCGGACCAACCAGGCATGAGACTCCGGATCCGACAGACACACCTGGTCGGCGACCATCGTTCCGTCCGCCAGGAGTCGCATGTTGCTGCAAGCCAACTCCATTCCCAACGTCTCGGTCAACTGCTGTCGCCAGCGAGCCTCCGCCCGGCGCCGGTAGAGGGGCGAGTTCCTCCACGCGGCCAGCGCACCGACGATAATCGTCGGGAGCAGGCAAACGGTGATGAAGATGGTTCGGCAGAAAGTGCGCCGAGTAGTAAACCGCATCCAGTCAGTCCTTGGCTTCAACCGAGAGCGTGATTGTCCGTGTTTGTCCGTTGCAGGCATTTTCAACGGCGTTTGCCGGCCGAAAGGGCGGGGCTTCGCGTCTCTAGCGTCGGCGCGCCATGTCCATATAGAGGTCCCAACGTGCCTGGATCTCGGCCAGGCTGTCGTGACCGAATTTCTCGACGACCGCCCGGGCAACCTCAAAGGCCACAACGTTCTCAACGATGACACTCGCCGCCGATACGGCACAGACGTCGCTCCGTTCGTATTCCGCCTCTTCCACCTGCTTGGTCTTCATATTGATCGAGGCGAGTGGCTTGCGCAGTGTACTGATCGGCTTCATGGCCGCCCGTACAACCAACGGCTGGCCGTTGGTCATGCCCGCCTCCAAACCACCCGCGTTGTTGGTCGGACGATCGTAGCCGAGTTGCGGTGTGTCGCGCAGCGCCGGATCAAATGTGATCGGGTCATGCACGTCGGAACCGGCGCGCCGAGCCGCTTCGAAGCCCAAACCAATTTCAACTCCCTTGATCGCCTGCACGGCCATGACGGCCTGCGCGAGTCGACCATCCAGTTTTCGATCCCATTGCGAGTGAGTACCCAAACCGAACGGCAATCCCTCGACACAGACCTCCACAATGCCGCCAAGCGTGTCGCCCGCCTTGCCCATCTCGTCGATGTGGTTCTTGGCCGGCTGGTCCTGCTCGGGGTTGAGTGAGTAGATTTCGCTCGCCGCGCGCCACGCCAGCCGGTCCGACCACGAACCGACCCGCGGTTCAAGCCGCCGGCCGCCCAACTCGACGACATACCCCATCGCTCGAACCCCCAGGGGGTCGAGCAGTTGTCGTGCCAGGGCACCCGCCGCCACGCGGACGGCCGTTTCGCGAGCACTCGCCCGCTCCAGAATGTCCCGCATCGGGCCCAGGTACTTCAGAGCACCCGCCAGATCCCCGTGGCCCGGCCGAGGTCGCGAGAGGTCCTCGAGACCTTCGAGACGAAAGTCCCGATTCACCACTTGTAACGCAATCGGACTGCCCAGCGAGCGACGCTTCCAAATCCCACTCAGTATTTCGACCCGGTCTGTCTCGATCCGCTGGCGACCTCCGCGACCGTAACCACCTTGCCGACGCCGCAGCTCGTCGTCAATCGGGTCCGTCTGTAACGTTACACCGGCCGGGAAGCCGTCGACCAGGGCGATCAGCGTCCGGCCGTGAGATTCGCCGGCAGTCGAATAACGCAACATCTGAGTTCTTATCTGTGAGAATTCGCGGAAAAACGTTGGGCCGCAGAACCATCCAAAACCGGTCGCCGGCCACGATCGAACACACATTCTAAACGTGATCCGGCAATCGAAGATAGAGCGGTTCCAAGGGGCCCAAGGGGCCAAGGGCCCCGGAGGCGGGTGCAGGATCGGGCTTTATGAGGATTGGTCGGTTCGGGGATTTTGTTCCCGGTTCTGGACGGGCGTCATTTGCTGTTTCTCGGCATCGAGGCCGTGCTGCGGCGGCCGTTAGACGTGCGCTACCGCGAGCTGGCGCAGCAAGCGGGCCTGTTCATTCTTCTGGC